>CAZHXC010000608.1:0-2129 GCA_964536145.1 uncultured Spirochaetales bacterium
CACTCAGGGCCATAAGAAAACATATGGTGGCGGATAAGATGTGTCACGTTTCTCTGGATATATTTTGAGTACTTGAGCCTTCGGAGAATTCCCGCGGCAATCTCCGCGGAGACTTCTTCATGCCGGTGAAAAGCCAGGTTCCCGTCGGGGAGAATTGTCCGCGAAACCGGTTTGCCGATGTCATGAAAAAGTGCTGCAAGCCGGAGCTCGACCGAGGCGGGTGCACCGTCACACGAATAAAGCGAGTGATCGAGGACGTCAAAAGCGTGTACGCCTTCTTGTTCTACACCGCGGCAGGCATGTAGCTCAGGAAAAATAATCTCGAGCAACCCGACCCTTTCCATCGCAAGGAAGCCTACAGAGGGGCGTGGGCTCAAGAGCATCTTGTCTATCTCATCTCTGATTCTTTCGGCGGAAACGCCTTTGATATTCCCGCGTGCCGCTATCATGCCTTTCAGGGTTTCGGTTTCAATGTCAAAGGAGAGCTGACAGGAAAAGCGGCAGGCGCGCAGAAGCCTCAAGCCGTCCTCCGCAAAACGGTCGGCGGGCGTTCCAATTGCGCGTACAATCCGGTTTTTCAAATCCTTCCTGCCGTCATGCGGATCAATAATCTGACCGGTATCACAATCTACCGCCATGGCATTTATCGTAAAGTCGCGGCGCTTTAGATCCTCGACAAGAGACGGCACAAACCTCACCGCGTCCGGACGGCGGGAATCGGAGTAGTCGCTCTCCGTTCTGTAGGTGGTCACCTCGAATTTCGAGGTATCAAAGAGGACTGTTACGGTTCCGTGCTGTATGCCCGTAGGAATGACCCGCCTGAAAAGACGCCGTACCTGCTCCGGAGTCGCGTTGGTAGCGATGTCGTAGTCGGCGGGTTTTTCGCGGCGGAGCAAGTTTCGCACCGCACCACCCACGAGATAGGCCTCGTAACCGGCATCAACAAAAACGTGTCCGAATTTTCTCACTATACGGGGAAGTCTTAAGGTCATGCAGAGACATTGAACAAGGTAAGACGGGCAAAGTCAATCCGAACCGATCACACAACAGGATAAAAAAACCCGGCCACATGTATGTAGCCGGGCGGGTCGGGTGGGACAGGAGCTCTATTGAAAGAGTTGCATGACCGACTGGCTCTTCTGATTTGCCTGCGCGAGCATTGCTGTAGCAGACTGCGTAAGGATTTGGTTCTTTACGAAGTCGACCATCTGTTTTGCCATGTCTGCATCCCTGATTCTTGATTCGGCGGCCTGCAGATTCTCAGATCCTATTGCAAGACCTTCCATGGTGTATTCCAGACGATTCTGGTAGGCGCCGAGATCAGCACGCTGTTTGTTCAACTTTTGCAGGGCGCCGTCAACGGATGCAAGCGAAATGTTCGCGTGATCCGGTGAGGAGAGCGAGATAAAGCTCGCGGTGTGCGGCAGACCATCGGACCCCTGGATACCAAGACCCTGAGCGGTCATGGTAGCAATATAGACCCGTTCGCGCTGGTCCATATTTGCGCCGATGTGAAACCACATGCTTGCAGATACAACGTTCTCTCCGGTTTCCGCGGCAAAACGCCCCGTCAGGATGTTCAAACCGTTGAATTGGGCGTGGGAGGCGATCCTGTTCACCTCGTCAACCAATTGGGACACCTCAACCTGGATCTGCATCCTATCCTCCGAGGAGTAGATGCCGTTGGAAGCCTGAACCGCAAGCTCCCTGAGGCGCTGCAGAATCGAGGTAGTTTCAGACAGGTACCCTTCGGTGGTCTGGATGAAAGAGATCGCGTCCTGAGCGTTTTGTTCCGCTCTCAAAAGGCCTCGGATTTGGGCTCGCATCTTTTCAGATACGGCAAGACCCGAGGCGTCGTCACCCGCGCGGTTGATCCGCATACCGGAAGAAAGTTTTTCCATGTTCTTGTCAACTTCCATGTTGTTGAACTGCAACTGCCGGTGCGCGAAAAGCGCGCTCATGTTGTGATTGATAATCATTCAATCCTCCTTGATTGTAGTCCCGGACGTCCCTGTCCGGGCGGTTTTTTATATTGTCGGATGTAAACAGCTGAGCTATAGCATTATTATTCCCATATCGGGTATCATGTTTGTACCTAAATTGAGCGATTCTGACGAGTTCCGAAGGGA
>CAZHXC010000609.1:0-2111 GCA_964536145.1 uncultured Spirochaetales bacterium
GCTGGAGGTGCCGTATCGGCACATCACGAGGCGCTCGGAGTTTCGCGGTACGCTTTTCTTTCAGGGCAAATCGGTTTCCCAGTCGATCGTCGGCGCCGAATGGGGCGAGGAGAGCCTTCTCCGGGAACGGCTGGTGCTACTTGACGGGAGTTTTGACAATATCATCAATGATACACGGGGAATCATCCTGAGCGACAAGATCGCCGAGCTGTTGAATGTCGAAATAGGTGACCGAATCACCGTAAGAATGACGACCATTTGGGGTCAACAGAATGTCGGCCAATTCAATCTGGCGGGGATAAGCTACGACCCGGGATTGTTGGGTGCCATCTCCGCCTATGCAAATCTCTGCTATGTCAATGAGCTTCTCGACCTTGGCTGCGATCAATATGTGACTTTTGGTATTCTTCTCGAGAGTCTTTCCATCATAGACGAGCAGGCTCAGCCGCTGTACGACTATCTCGACACCCGGCTCGATATGTTTGAAAGACAGGATGCAGAGGAAGAGGGGAACCCGGTGATGGCCATGTTCGATCAGGCCGATGAAGAAGAGTGGTCGGGAACGCGCTACCGCTTTTACACGCTGAACGATGTTCTTTCGGAGGCGGATCAAATCGTGGTGATCCTCAACACCGTCGGCCTGGTGATACTGCTCATCCTCTTTTTCATCATCATGGTGGGTATCACGAATACATTCAGAATGATAATGATCGAACGAACAAAGGAAATCGGCACAATGCGTGCCCTGGGCATGCAGCGACCGACGGTGAGAAATCTCTTCCTGTTGGAAGCTCTCTTGCTTGCGATGGGAGGCGCAATAGCCGGGCTGATCCTTGCTGGGATGGCCATGTTGATACTTTCCAACATTTTCTGGGGGCTCGACTCGCCAATTTTCATTCTACTGAAGAACGGCTATATGACTTTCAAGCTTGTGCCACACCAGGTCCTGCTCCACTTTGGAATTGTGGCGCTGCTGACCGTACTCGCCGCGCTGATTCCGGCAAACAAAGCGGCAAACATGCACCCTGTGGAGGCGTTGAGAGCTTGAAACAGCCCGTCCCGCGGCATCGGCCCCGCGGCCTCCCGGCGAAAATCTGCGGTGGAGATGCCAAAAACCGGGTATTAGCTTATATTGAAGAGGAACATTATGAGATTAGGTAAGATTGCAGTTGTCCTTATATGGGCATTTTTTACTATAGTGAGTTTGCCTGCGGCCGATACTCCCGACTTTGAAAAAATACTCGGCGAAATAGATGAGCTCAGGAATTTCGAAGGCAGGGACTTTTCATGCGTGTACACCATCGTTTCAGAAAAGCCCGGCGAGGAGAAGAGCGTCACCCAGGCCCGCATATTCAGAAGGGATGAAACCGATCAATTTGTGCTACTAATACTCCAGCCGCAGGTTCAGCGGGGACAGGGATATTTAAAGGCCGATGAGAATGTCTGGTTTTACGATCCGGAGAGCAGAAAGTTCGAGAAATCCACGCTCCGGGAAAACGTGCAGGATTCGGATGCGCAAAACAGCGATTTTAACCGGAACTCGCTCGCTGAAGACTATGAGGTTACCGATTGGGAATCAACCACCCTTGGAAGGTTTCCGGTATATCTGCTCGATCTGGCGGCCAAACATGACGACGTCTCCTACGACAGGATAAGGATCTGGGTACGGCAGGATATCTCAATCGTGCTGAAAGAAGAGAATTACAGCGTGAGTAACCGGTTGATGAGGACAGCCCTCTACCCGAAATACACCGTGGTGGACGACAAGTACCTGCCGTCGAGCGCACTGATAGTGGATGAGTTGAACGAAGGCGAACGGACCCAATTCAGCATGAAAGACGCCACAACGGCAACAATACCGGACTATGTGTTTACAAAGGCGTATCTGGAGCGGGTCAATAATTGAAATCAGGTCTTTTCATCGTGCTGCTGCTGATTTTGCCGCTCTCGGTGCGGGCGCAAGAACTCGACGCGGTTGCATCGACCCCGGATACGGATGTGGAGGATGAGAGCACGCGTGAGGAGGAGCTCATTGAACCGGATGCCGCGGACGGCTCCAACGAGTTCGACGGGTTCGGCGACATGGATGCGCTCTTTGGCGATGAGATGCT
>CAZHXC010000610.1:0-249 GCA_964536145.1 uncultured Spirochaetales bacterium
GTCATGACAAAAAGGGTGAGCGCCGCAAGAAACAATACCCGATAGTGTGTGCTGTTCGCCGCAGCCTCCGGAAGCTCCACCGCAATGTTCGCCGCGAGAGTACGAAAGCCGTTAAAGATATTCATCTCCATAATTGGTGTATTCCCCGCGGCCATCAGGACTATCATAGTCTCGCCTACCGCTCGGCCAAGACCGATCATCACCGCTGAGAATAGCCCGCTCATCGCCGTGGGAAAGATGACACGTATT
>CAZHXC010000610.1:259-2110 GCA_964536145.1 uncultured Spirochaetales bacterium
CACGCGCATGGTTGTCTGCCACTGAGTCGCACCGGAGGCGAGCGAAGCGGACCTCAGATGATCAGGAACGCTGCGGAGCGCGTCGTCCGAAATTGTGAAGATGATCGGTATGATCGCAAACCCCATGATAAATCCCACAATGAGAGAGTTTCTCTGGACATAGGTGCCGAGCACCGGGCCGATTCCGGGGAACGGGGCTCTGGAATCGATGCCGGCGAGCGTCAGAAGCCCCCCCACCAAAACCGCGATCAGGATGGTGGCAAGCAACCCGATGCCGAACCGCCCAAGTTCCATTCGGGACACAAACCGGTCATCGTGCTTCCGGTAGATGTCACGCAGGCGTGGATTGACCTTTCTGGCCATCAGGTAGGCAACCACCGCGGCGCATCCGGGGATAAGGAGCAGCACCCAGCCTCCAATACCCGTACCAACTTGTCCATCCAACCAGGCGATCATATCTCCGGCAAAGAGTATTCGTTCAAAAAGCCCACCGCCGGCAATCGCGAGGAGCAAGCCGATGGGTATCGCAACAAAGAGCACGAGCAGAAACCGATGCCGGGCGAGAATCACCCGCAATCTTCCGGGAAGCAACTGGTAGAGATATCCGCCTAAGAGCATAACCAATGGTACAAGTATGAAGGACAAGAGCACCGTCGGAACCACTCGGGAAACGAACGGCGCGATGACGAGTGCGGCTAAAAAACCGAGCACAACGCTCGGAAGGCTCGCCATCATTTCAATGACCGGCTTTATTCTCGCACGAAGCCTCGAGTGAAGAAACTCACTGGTGTAAACGGCAGCGAGGAGAGCTATGGGCACACCAAAAAGCATAGAAAAGAACGTCGCCTTCAATGTTCCAAAGATGAGCGGTATCAGACCGTATTTGGGCTCAAAGGCATCGGTTCCGCTGGACGATTGCCATATATGATCCGGGGCGGCATTGCCCTCGTACCAGACACGTCCAAATAGCGCGCGTGCCGTGGCCTCAGGATGCGGAGCGTTGTGAGACACGATGCTCATACCGGTTGCCGAGACGGCGAGCACCGCGTCATCACGCGGAGAGATCGCAATCCCTGAAACAGGGCTGTCCTGGAACATCTCGATCTGCGCAAGACCGGCGTTGTTGGTTACGTAGAACGTGCGGGCCGTGCCGTCGGCATAGCCGACGGCGATGAGCCGTTTTCGCGAAGAGCTCGCGATGGCGGTAACCGCCGCAGAACCGCTAAATTGCGCTGGGTTTACAAGGATCAATTGATCCCTCGCCGTCGCCTCGTCATTGCGGACGGTGAACCAGGTGCTGGTTGTTCCATCAGAATCTCCCAACAGAATAGTTCCTCTACCAAGAAGGAAAGTAGCCACGGTAACGCGCCGGCCGGCCTCACTCTGTGCGAAGAACGAGCCTGTTTCGAGAATTCCGATATTCTGAAGATCCCTGGTGTCTAAGCGGGCGTATTCGCCGCCGGCCCAGACAAGGTAGGTCGTATCCGCGAATGCGTTTATAAGAAGCGAAGTGGGAGGATTTTTTCGATCATACTCAGGGATAGTAAACGAACCGCCGGTGGCGGTTACCGTCACCCTACCGGTCAGAATGTTCCGTCTGAGATTCACCGACGCAATCGAAAGTATTCCATCCGCGTTAACCGTTGCGACTACAGGACCGGAGGTTTTCACAGTCTTGTCAATCAAAGTGATTGGAGATTCTGTCGTCCCGGCAATTGGCGGATCGAGCTCGATTGTGAGCACCTGCTGCCGCAGCTGGCCGATGGGTGTGCGTTGAACCGCGTTGCCGTCAAGAACGCCGATCTCCCCGGTTTCCAGGTCATGGAGATAACCGGGGACATCCTCGTTTTC
>CAZHXC010000611.1:0-1461 GCA_964536145.1 uncultured Spirochaetales bacterium
CTCCGGTGAGCTCCGGTGGCAATGTATACCGCCCGGTAGCCGTCCTCAAAGAGCTGATCAATGGTGATATCCTTGCCGAGCGCCATGTTGTAACGCAACTCTATATTCATGTTCAACAGCGAATCCATCTCGCGACGAACCAGTCCACGAGGCAGCCGGTAGGCCGGTATCGCTGATTCGAGCATACCGCCGGGCTTGGCTTCCCGCTCGAAGACCGTGATCCGGTGGCCCATGAGCGAGAGGAAATGCGCTGCGGTAAGACCGGAAGGACCGGCGCCTATCACCGCTATGCGGGCGCCGTCATCCGAGGCCGGCTCGGCCGGCTGGTTGCCCACCTGCGGGTTCACGTTGTCCACGATAAACCTCTTGAGAACGCGCACCGACACCGGCTCGCCGCCGGTTGTACCCGCCCGGCAGGCGTACTCGC
The DNA here is from genome assembly GCA_964536145.1 of uncultured Spirochaetales bacterium. GTDB lineage: Bacteria > Spirochaetota > Spirochaetia > ARS1246 > ARS1246 > JAFGHN01. The sequence continues at coordinate 428 of CAZHXC010000611.1, forward strand.
AGGGATGATGGCATACCCTGGCGCAAGCGGATGGGAAGGGATTCGACTTTCGGATCACCTTGTAGGCGTCCTCAAACTCGCCGTGCGCGATATGTGCAACGTATCTCCAAACCTCCGTGCCCGCTGGGCAGGCATTCTGGCACGGTGCACCCACGAGCTCGCGGCATGCACCTGCAGGGCATATCCGCTCATACAGATGTGCTTCGTACTCGTCACGGAACCATTTGAGAGTGCTCAACACCGGGTTGGGCGCGGTTTGTCCGAGCCCGCAGAGACTCGTTGCCTTGATCGTCTCCGCCAGCTCCTGCAGTTCCATGATACCCCTGACACGCAGAAGCGCGTCGTTTCCGTCCTCTTTGCGCCGGGGGCGGCAGAGCGACTGCAGTATTTCGAGCATCCTTTTTGTACCTTCGCGGCAAGGTATGCACTTTCCGCAACTCTCCGACTGGATAAACTCCATGAAGAACTTGGCAAAATCCACCATACAGGTCGACTCGTCAACGACTACCAGTCCGCCGGATCCCATGATCGTGCCGAACTCCTTCAGCGCTTCGTAGTCGGTAGGGATATCCAAATGCGCCTCGGGCACACAGCCCCCTGAGGGACCACCGATCTGGATAGCTTTGCATTTCTTGTTGTTGGGGATTCCGCCGCCGATGTCGTAGACCACCTCACGAAGCGTGGTGCCCATCGGCACCTCGACAAGCCCCGTTCGATTGACCATACCCGAAAGTGCAAACACCTTGGAGCCTTTGCTTCCTTCAGTACCCATCGATGAGAACCATGAGGCCCCCCGATCGAGTATCAGCGGCAGGTTGGTAAGGGTTTCCACGTTGTTGATGATAGTCGGCTTGTCAAAAAGACCCTTGACCGCAGGAAAAGGCGGCCGGGGACGCGGCATACCACGCTTGCCCTCTATCGAGTGGATAAGCGCGGTCTCCTCGCCGCAGACAAAGGCGCCTGCGCCCATCTTGATGATGATCTCCAGATCGTTTCCGCTGTCTAAGATGTTCTTTCCGAGAAGCCCGTAAGCT
>CAZHXC010000611.1:1471-2107 GCA_964536145.1 uncultured Spirochaetales bacterium
AGATTTTGCCTGCTCCATTGCCGCAGTGAGCCGCTTGATAGCCAGCGGATACTCCGCACGGATATAGATATACGCCTTTGTTGCACCAATGGCGTACGCCGCAATCAAGATGCCTTCCAGCAACCGGTGGGGATCGCTTTCTCCCACCGCGCGGTCCATGAACGCGCCGGGATCGCCTTCATCGGCGTTACAGATCAGATACTTCTGATCCGCCGTGGCCATCCGTGCAAAGTTCCACTTCTTACCGGTAGGGAAACCGCCGCCGCCACGTCCACGCAGACCGCTCTCGGTCACTTCCGCGCACACTTCTTCAGGCGTCATTGTCCGCAACACTTTTGCAAGCGCGGAATATCCGCCCCAGGCAATATACTCGTCAATAGACGAAGGATCGATGATTCCGCTTGTGGCGAGTACCACGCGTCTCTGCGAAGCTAGAAACGAATGCTCGTCGAGGTAGGGCACATCTTCCCACGCCTTACCCTGGTTGCGATACTGCCCCAGGGGCTTCTGTTTCGGAAGTTTCTCATCGCGCACCATGGCAAGCAACCCGGGAACTTCCTTCGCGCTTACATGGCCAAAGCTGATCCTTGCTCGTCCCGGTAGCTGGATATCCATAATAGGTTCTGCATGGCAGAG
>CAZHXC010000612.1:0-2088 GCA_964536145.1 uncultured Spirochaetales bacterium
GGCACCACCGACGTGCCCGAGCTGCTGCGGGTCATGCTGGAGAAGAACGTGACCAACGCCGTTGTCGCCAGTCTTTGGGATGCCAAGGCGGTCGGCGCCTGTGTGCGCGCCGGAGTGGGGCGCGAGGTGGCGCTCACCATCGGCGGGAAGTTGGATACGGCCCACGGCACGCCGCTGCCGGTCCGGGGAACCGTGCGGCTGATCTCCGATGGCGTCTATTACGTCGAGGGCATGCGGGAGCCGCACCGGCGCGTCGAGCGCGGCGTCATGGTCGTGCTGACCGTGGCGGGCATCGACGTGGTGCTGACGACGGAGCGCGCCAGCTTCCACGAGCCTGCGCAGCTGCGCGCGCTGGGCATCGAGCCGCTGGCCTACGACCTCGTCGTGCTCAAGCGCGGCTATCTGACGGCGCCTTTTGAAGCGATCAGCCCGAGATCGATTCTGGCGTTCACGCCTGGCGCAACGAATTGCGTCCTATCGGAGTTGGACTTCGTGCGCGTCCATCGACCTATGTATCCGCTGGACGAAGACGCAACGTGGACGCCGGGTAGATCAACAGACTGAGCGGATTCAACGGATTTTCATGATTCGATTGGGGGATCAGAGGCTTCGTAGGAAGCATCTGTGACCTGCTTCATAAGTTGCATGGCTAAGGTCTGAAAAGTTCGCTTGAGGTCTGCTGGGTTTAGGGGGAGGATCATATCCACCGGCCAACGTCCGAGATCGTCGGGGAACTCCTGGACACGATTCAGGGCGATAGTGAACCAGTATAGATCGAAGCCGGGATCTTTTTGTCTTGCCTGACCCAGCAGTTTTCTAACATCGGCCTCCTGCAGAAGGAAGTATAAGTCTACAGCGTCGCGGGGTTCGGCTCTTCCAAAATAAGCTAAAACTTTGTCCACTCTGAGATCCACAAAGTCATTGATCAATACGCCCTGCGTAGAATATACGACGTCCTCGAAGCGATAGGGTGAATCCAATGCCAGGTCGACCTTTACCTCGTCATGTTTGTGGGCAATCACCATCTGGACGAAGGTTTTGAACCGTCGCGTAATGTCGGTGGATAACCGGTAACGGGGCGCTTGCTGCTCAATTTCGTAAGATAGGGGAAGGATGAGTTCTCTTTCGGCGGTGAAGAAGTCCAGGTCGTAGGAGCGACGGTGGCCCAGATAGAACTCGGCAAGCGCGGTGCCGCCGGTCAGATAGAATTGCTCCTGATCGGGCAGAGATGAAAAAAGGTCCAAAATCGTCCGTTGAAGGGCCGTGAGCAGACCTTTACCTTTTAACATCGAATTTCTCTCCCAAGAAGCTCCGCCACAGGCTGTCGATGTGGTCTGGCAGATTCAGATCATCCAGGCACTGCCAGACTTCGCGTAAATCCAGCGTCTGGATATCCTCTGTGCGTCCATAGAGTAGCACCTGACGCAGATACCAGGTGCGTTGGAAAGGGTCCGAGAGGTCGATCTCGTTGGTGCTCCACACGATATGTCGTTTTGGTTTCATCTTGCTCTTGTTTTGGCTCGCTCTGGAACCATATTCAAACTGCCGAGTATCTTTTGTGAATCCATTTCCTCAATCATGGCTTGAATGGCTTGCTCAAGCTGAGGTAAATCTGACGTTCGCGAGCACTTCTCATCGTGGCCTCGCTTCATGCAGCACTCGCTCTCGAATACGCGCACGCAGCCCCGCTTCTGTGACGACATCCACACCTCTTTTTACGTTGAACTTATTATAGCATGGTTCGGCTTTCAGTGAATGTAGAAAACCTTCCGGAATTGCGAAGGTCAAACAAGCCATCGTGCGCAGGATTTAGACATCGGATCTGTTCAAAAAATCCGATGTCTGATGTTCGCGGAGTCGGTGTGATTCAGATGCGATTGACCTGCCGTCCGGGAAGTCCTAAACTTCCCGGACGGTGGGGTGATTGGGCCTATTTCTCGTTGTAGGCTGTGTGGAGTTTGTCGAAGCGAGCGACGCTATCGTCGAGGCCGCCGGGGCGGTTGCGGGTCAGCCAGAGCTTTTTGTACTCCTCCATGGGTGCCTTTAGATCCGCAGCAAGGGCCGAGGGGTCACCGGTGTCTTCCATCT
>CAZHXC010000613.1:0-2062 GCA_964536145.1 uncultured Spirochaetales bacterium
TCGGACGAATACCTCGCCTCCATTGTTCCGAAAAAGAAAAACTTCACAGTGGAGAAGATCGTCGGTGGGGGACACAACCTCAGCCTCGAGCATCCGGACCTGTTGCTCCCGGTGGTACTGCCGTGGCTCGAGAGTTTGTAGGAGATAAGGCTAGGAAACTAAACCTCTGATCTTCTTGCCGTTTTCCTCCCAGAAGGCTTTCAGGATCGTAACATCGGTACCGATGCGGAAATGTTTTACGCCCCGTTCGAGGTACCATTCGATTCCGTCGAGGGTCACGAGCTCTGCACGCGGCTGAATGCCCTTGTCGAGAGCGGTCTTGATAACCCGTTCTTCAACACCGCGGATTTCCGGGGAAATCCGGCCGGTGTGTATGCCGCTGCTCATCTGGAAGTCGCTGGGGCCCCACTGGACCATGTCCACGCCCGGAACCGACAGTGCTTCATCGAGATTATCTACAAGCGCCTTCTTCTCCACCATAATCGCCACGACGACGTCACGGAGATACTCGCTGAACTCCGCGTTTCCGCTGCTCTCATAGGCGAACCGTCTCGCGGCGGCGCCAAAGAGACCCCCGTCTTCCGGTGTGTCGGGCCGGCAGTAGCTGACGCATTTACGTACATCATCTGCGGTGCGGGCGTCTGTAAACAGAACGCTCTGAAAACCCGAACCGATGGCTCGCTGGGATACGTACCGTTCGGAGGCCTGGTCGATCTTGATCATCGACGAGAGACCGTAGAGCTCGGTTGCCCGGCAGAAATTGTCCATATCATGCAGGTCATAGGGACCGTACTCGGCGGCAAACTCTACGTAGTCGTAGAGCCCCATCTGACCCACCCATTCGACGATATCGGGCCATACGGTGTTTACCCGTACGCAGATACTCGGTTTGCCCGAATCCAATAGTTCTCTCAGTTTGTTTGGTCGCATCTTCTCTCTCCTTTCACTCTGTATGTGTGAGTTTCATGCCCTGCGCACCCTGCGTTCCTCACCGGGGCGGGGGCTCGCGCACGGAAAGTAACTATTCTGCCTTGAGATCGGCCTTGGGCTTCACTCCCTTGTTCACCACACTCTTTGGCCAGTGGCCGCTCAAGACTCTCGCAGCCTCCTGGCCTACGATGGTTCTCTGCAGCGCCATCGCAAAGTCGGAGTAGGAAGCGGAGTGGGGTGTTACCACTACATTTTCCATCTTGAGGAGCGGATTGTCAGGGTCTACCGGCTCCTGTTCGAACACATCGAGACCGGCGCCTGCTATCCGCTTCTCCTGCAGCGCTTTGATCATCGCTTTCTCATCGATGACCGGCCCGCGGGCGGTGTTGATCACATAGGCGCTCGGCTTCATCATGGCGAACTCCTTCTCGCCGAGCAGGTGGTGGGTCGATTCCATTAACGGTGCGTGTACCGATATGAAATCCGATTGCTGAAGCACCTCGGGCAGGCTCATGAGGGTGATCCTGCTCTTCTCGGCAACCGCCTTGTCCATGTACGGGTCGTAGGCGATGACCTTCATCCTGAAGGCCTGTGCCTTTTCTCCGGTCATCCGGCCGATGCTTCCGCAGGCTATGAGCCCCAACGTCTGGCCGTGGATGTGAGCCATCGGCGCCTGTGCCTTTTTCGCATCGGCCCAGCGCCCCTGTTTTGTGAAGTCGTTGAGGAGCGCAACTTTCTTGGCGGAGGCGAGCAGCAGGGCCATCGCCTGATTTGAAACTTCCTCGGCACACCAGTCGTCGGCCGGTATGTTGATCACTATTACGTTGTTGTCGGTAGCCGCGTCCACATCGATTGTATCGTAGCCTACGCCGTAGCGGACAATCGCCCGGCATTTGGGAAGCGACTCGAGAACCCTGCGGGTAAGATGAGCTCCTCCGGTAACAATGACATCCGCGTCCCCGGCCGCCGCTATTATCTCCTCCTCGGTGGTGCAGTCGACTCCCGCGAGCTCCGCGTCCACCCCGACCAATCCCTCGGCCTCTTTTGTCAAGTCGGCACTACCGCCGGTTTTGTCCACACGTATTACTTTGTATTGTGCCATCAGCTTCTTTCCTCCAGAATAGCGCGAACT
>CAZHXC010000614.1:0-2062 GCA_964536145.1 uncultured Spirochaetales bacterium
TCGAAGCGACGTACGACGTCGCATCGCCCACACTGCTGTATAACGTAACCGAGTTACTTGATGTTGTGAGATCACCGTTGTTGATGGTGAATGAGCTCACGACGGGTGCCACGGTGTCGAGGATGACATAGTCACTTACGAAAGAAGATTCGTTGCCGGCCTGGTCTTTCAGCTTGACGTAAAAATACTTGTAACCATCCCCGGCGGTGAAGGTAACATTGAAGCCGCTGTCGAAAGTTTCCCAAGCAGCCCAGGCGGATTCACCGTCGAGGTCGTAGCGCCACATACTCATCTGGAGACCGGTCTCGCCCGCGGTGTCAGCCGAGATCGATATGCTCATGGTCCGGGAATTATGGTAGCTCGCGCCGGCCTGGATTGTCGTTGAGTGGAGAGTGGGCGGAGTAATGTCCACCGTCACCGTTCTGGTACCCGAGGCGGACCAGTTTCCTGCGATGTCCCGTTCCTGAACGTAAAGCGTGTGACCACCCTCGGTGAGTGCCGCGGGCGTGTAGAGATAGGTATTGGATGTTGAACTCGACCAGTTTATCTCGTTGTCGATCGAGTAGCGGTATACCCCCGCCCGGTCGGTGCTTCCGCCGGTTGACCAGCTCCAGTAGGGAGTGGTGTCGTTTGTCGGGGTTGCGCTTGATACCGAGGGCGGGTTTGGACCGGTAAGATCGATCACCACCGTATTCTCGGCGAAGTATTGCGGGTCTGCGGTCCCCTGCCATGCTTCGAGGTAATACTCTTCTATTTTCAGTGTGTGGCTACCCTCGGGGAGACCGGAGGCGGTGTAGGTTTGATCGGTGGAGCCGGCCGTCCCGTTTATCCAGGTCGTGCCGTCGTCCAGGCTGTAGCGATAGATACCCTCTCCGTCATTTGCTCCGGTTCCCGAGCTCCAGCTCCAGGTAATACTCGTGGTATTTCGAGGCGTGGTACCTTCGACGCTCAAAAGCGGAGCTGACCTGTAAGTAGGATCGACCAACGTCGTAAAACTTCCGGAATTGGACCAGTTGCCTGCATCGTCCCGCTCCTGGACAAAGAGCGTGTAGTTTGTTCCATTTGCCGGGTCAGCCGAAAGCGCCGTATCCGGTCTGTACTGGAGAGTTGCCACGTCCTCGGCTATCCAATTCGTACCGTTTTCAAACCCGTAGCGGTACCTGCCGTTACCGCCTCCGCTGCTTGACCAGGTCCAGGTGGGCCTCAGGTTGGGCGTGCGGGCTATTCCCGATACAGCCGGATCAGCCGGCTCGGTGGTGTCCCAGGAGAGAGTGAGATCTGCGGTAGTGGAGTTCCCGGCATAATCTGTGGCGGTGAAAGTGACCGCGTAATTGCCATCCACATCAGCGCTCCACGTGGGCGCTTTGATGTCCGGATCATCGAAGGTGACGGTACCACCGGCCGGTCCCGAGACCTGCGCCCAGTGATGGCTCTCGATTCCGCTTCCGCTCCCTTCGCGTCCTGCTTCCGGTTCCGGGTCACTCGAATGATTCTCATCCCAGATTGTAGCGGCACCGTTGTAGTAGTCGATCAGACTCGCGGTGTTGGCCAGGTAGACGGCGCCGTCATTCGTGATACGTGGAGCAATAGTGTCGATAAAGAAGCTCACCGCTGCTTCAACGGTAGTGTTGGACCTGTTGGTGGCCTTGTCCCAGGCGGTTATATAGAGCGTTACCGCACCGTCGTTGTCATTGGGTTTCGCGGGAGTGGGCATCTCGAAATTCGGCACGTACCGCTCTTCATATGCGCTCCAATCAGGATTGTCCCAGTCAGGGGTATTGAACGCCACTCTGTAGAAGCCGGCGCCTGTAGAGGGGTCCCATGAGATGGTCGGCCGTGAGCTGGCTGTGTAGTCGGTAAAAGTGGTCCCTTCGGTATCGGTAAGCACGATATTCTGAATGTCCGGCGGCGGCGTCACGTCCCAGATAAATTCCACCGTTGTATACGCCATGTTGCCCGCATAGTCCATGACGGTGATTCCGAGGTTGTAGATCCCCTCGGTGTCTGCCGATACAACGGGTGATGCAATTGCGTTGTCCGAAAAGGTAACTGCGCCGGGGCC
>CAZHXC010000615.1:0-2021 GCA_964536145.1 uncultured Spirochaetales bacterium
TGCATGACGATGATGCGGCCGGCCCGGGTGGCTTCCTCCATCTTATGGGTGACCGAAATTACGGTCATCCCTTCCCGGTGTAGTTCATCGACAATAGCGAGGACATCCTTTGCGCCAACAGGGTCGAGCATGGAGGTCACTTCATCGAGCACGATGCAGCGGGGACGCATCGCCAGTACGCCCGCAAGCGCCACCCGCTGCTTTTGACCGGCGGAAAGCTGATGCGGCGGACGCAACCGCTCATCCCACATGTTGACCCGCTTCAACGAGCTCTCCACGATGCCGGGTAGCTCATCCTCCGGAATGCCCAAGTTCTCGGGGCCAAACGCGACATCTTCTCGCACGATAGTCGCAACGAGCTGGTCATCCGGGGACTGGAACACCATACCCACGCTACTCCGGATATGGCGGGTAGCATCTGCGTCTGAGGTGCTGAAGCCGTCTACCGTGACCTCGCCCTCCGAGGGAAGAAGCATGCCATTCAGGTGCTTGGCGAGAGTGGTTTTTCCCGAGCCGTTCGCGCCGATCACCGCGACGTACTCACCCTGATCTACAGAAAAAGAGACACCTCTCAGGGCCTCCACCGGAGAGCCGCCGGTGGGGTTGTAGGTATGAGCCACGTTGCGGACTTGGATAAGCAAACAAACTCCCCGCGTGACCTTGCTTTGTGTATGTTCCAGTTTGCGCAAATGAAATGACGTCCCGGTCACGCTGATCCAGGCATCTTACAGTTATTTTAATAAGCGCGTCGTGATACAGTCAAGCGTCGGGATTCCTCTAATGAAGCTTTTTTTTGAACTCGTCTATGGCTTCCATCAGGGCTTTGAATCCCTCCTTCCGGTGTGAGGAGGCGATAGCAATATAGAGTACATCGTCACCTGCGTAGAGACGGCCCCGGCAGTGGTGGAGCTTGGCGCCACGAATCCCCGGAATCTTCAAAATATTGTTTCTGATTTCTTCACTTGCCGTATCGATGAGCTCAAAGTCATCAAACTCCATATATTCAGTTCTTTCTTCGCCGGTAAACTCACGAACAATACCTGAGTAGGTGAGTATTGCTCCGGTTCTCGGCATATCCGCCTCTTCTTGCAGCTCACCTACCAGTCCCTGCATGGTGTAGTAATCGTCAAAGGAGCTCAAGGCTCCAATCACATCATCAACCGACGGATCTCGCAACAGACACTCATCGACATCCAGATCACCAAGAACCACCTTTTTGTATTCTTTTTCCTTGAAGCCCTCAATAATAGTATATTTGATTCCGTAGTCTGAGAGACCCTTGACTATCGTGTCGTAACTCCCCTCCCGGAGGATAATTGCCGCCTTTTCGCTGTCTATTCCCGCAACAACCGCCGCCCCCCGTTCGTAATGGGTTGTGGTATCCTTGCCTTTCTCGAGCTCATGCTTGTGATGTCCGAGGTGTTTGATCACCGCCGTCTGTCCCGGATAGAGCGAGTTCATCTTCTCGAGAAGAGCGTGGATGAGCGTTGTTTTACCCGAGTTGGAAAGTCCGATAATCGGAATTATTTTCATGATTGATCTCCGGAATCATGATTTCTGAGAACACCGGGCAGTGTCAAGTTTATCTCAGCCGGTTGTTGCCGAGAGGGCGGTATTCCCATACTATGTTCAAAATCCCATCAGGGCGCGTCGAAAAAACTTGCATTTCGATGTTGGCTGTCGATTGAGGCACGCTGCATGCCCAGGTAGCAAATCAGGGGGAGTAAATGGGAAAAGCAGGAGCCCTCGAGGGCATCCGAATTGCCGATCTGAGCCATGTGCTCGCGGCGCCGACAACTTCGATGATTCTTGCCGATTTAGGAGCCGAGGTCATCCACATCGAACCGCCCCACGGCGACGATGCGAGGGAGTTTGGGCCTTTTGTCAACGGTGAGAGCTCGTACTTCATCAGCATCAACCGGAATAAGAAGAGCATCTGCATCAACCTCCGCAAGGAGGAGGGCAGGCGGATCGTTCTGGAGCTGGTGAGGCAGAGCGACGTGGTGCACAATAACTTCCGC
>CAZHXC010000616.1:0-2013 GCA_964536145.1 uncultured Spirochaetales bacterium
GGACCACTCGCCCCACGCCGCTATAGCCGTCATTGTATTCGGCAAAATCTGCGATTTCAACGCTAACTGCGTCCGGGAGAGTCCGCGCGCATGCGGCAAAGCATACGACTGCCAGCAGGATCGAGTATTTCATATTGTGGACCACCCTACACTCATGATAATGGTTGCCGGATTGAGACTGCTCCATAGATTCAACCTCGAAGAAACGGAGAATGTGAAATCTCCTCTGCTAAGATAGATACCGGTGCTTCCAAAGAGAGCCGGAGGAAATGCAAGAGTTCCGATCCGGGAGTAGAGATCAACGCTGATACCGAGATCAACCGCAACAACTTCATTCAAAACGGTCATCAGCGATAGCGAGCACCCGCCGGCGACCGGCCTGAGACCACGGTCGTACTGACCGCCGGCGATTTCGATACGTCCTGAATACTTCAGCGCCACCGGATCCCGAATTATCGCAAACAGGGCGGTCCCGCCTATTGCAAAATCTCCCCCTGTCGGCGGCGAAGAATGGAGCCCAAAACGATACATCGCCTTGCCGGACCCACCGGCAAAGGCGAGCTCAAACGACGGGACCCCCACTTCGCTCATGAAATCAAATGTCCCGTGATAGGTATGCCCCATCTCTATCGACCCCGGCAGAGAAATACCCGCCACCAGCACCCGGCCGATGGCAAACTCTGCAACGATCACCGGTTTCACGACAATACGCCACTGCTCCCCCGCGTGCCTTCCGTCAATTGCCTCCGTTGAGGTATTCAAAGAAATTGAGCACGCAGGCATCTTATCTAAACGTACACGGTTGCGCTCGGCACTCTCTCCCACCGCAGCAAAGGCGACAAGGGTCAATACCAGCCAGAAGATGTGAACTTTAGCCGTCACTTGAGACACCATGTGGAAAGCGCCCGCAATCGTGCTCCTGTGCTCTCCAAAACCGCCTTAACGGTCTGTGACCGCAACGGATAATCCGGATGAAATACAGCAATTGCCGCGCCGGACCATGTAGCCGCAAACTCTTCCGCACTCACCGCGATACAGCCGCGGGCGGGATCGCCTAGAAGAGCAAAATCATCCAAATCACCGAGAAAAAGCACAAAATGTCCCTCGTCTCCCTGAAGGTGACAGATAAGTGGCCCATACCGCTCCGCTGCTTCTCGCAGCTCTCCATAGCTTAGACGGAACCCTCCTGCCGCAAACCCGAGATGCTCGAGGAGAAGCTGCAAATCATAGAGAGAAATAAGCGCCTCGTCTCCGTTAAAGAGGAAAGCGAGAAGGTCCTTCTCGGTCACTTCTACTCCCCAATAGACGGAAACAAGGCTCGATACAGACGCAATTCCACAACTTGCGTCTGTCTGCTGCTCATAAATGAAGGTGAATCGCTCTTCTTCCAAGGGATGTACGGCCGCAAAAAGAGTCAAGATCCATACTCCGAGCTGAGGAGTCATTCGGTAAAGTAATCTCCCACCGGTGGATCCGGACCCTCGAGAATCAAGTTTTCATAAGCGTCCAGAACCGATTCGTCAATTTTCGCACCGAATATGTACACCTTTTCCACGCTCTTAAGCGAATCAAGGGCGGCGGTGTCACGATCGTCTATTTCCAACGGGTTATAGGCGAAATCTACATATTTCAAATCGGCAGGTACGTTCACGAATACCGGCAGGCGTTTGAGCTGACAAAGACGAAACGCAAGATATTCGAGGCGCCTGTTCTCCGATAGGTCGATGGGCTCTGCCGCAAAGGGAAGCCCGTGTTCGCTCTCCCAATCATCGCTGACCTCGAGGTGGAGAGCCACGAGTCTTGGCAGCGAGCTCAAGAAATTCAGGCTCTTTACCCGTGCAAAGCTGATTGAAAGCCGCTCAAGCGAAGTGCATGAGCTCAAGAAAGCAAACGAAGCGATTTGCGGTACATGGTAAATACGGAGCTGTTGAAGTTGATCGAGCGCGGCGAATCCTTCGATATCGATAACCGGATCACTGAACGGTAGATCGTGTCCCTTGCAGGTTATGGCGA
>CAZHXC010000617.1:0-2010 GCA_964536145.1 uncultured Spirochaetales bacterium
CCACAAACAGGACAAAAGGCGTCATCGCAAAGTATGCTCTCCGTGCGGGAAGAATGATCTCTTCGGGGATGTTGAACACGCGGGACAGGAGCAGAGGAAACACCGGTGTCGCCCCGAATAGGAGAAGCAGAGCGGTCATTGTCCCGCATAAGAGCAGCGAAAACCGGAAGAGCTTTGCGTAGCTCTCCCTGTCGGCCGAGAGGGCCGTGGAGGCCGAGAGGAGTTGAATTGTCGGACTCATAAAGATGAACAGAAAGGAGTGTGCAACGCCAAAAGCGGCGAGTTGTATTTTTGCGTTCTCAAACCGGGCGATAACCGCGGTAATAGCAGGTTGCTCCGCACCTATGAGAAGCCACATGCCCGCCAAGGGTATCCACAGAAGGAAGATGCGCTTTTTTGTGAGCATACTATTCCTGATTCAATTTGAGCAGTTCTAAAGCATTCCCACCGAATAGCCGGGCGGCATACCCGTCGTCAAGCTGCATCTGTTTCAGCATCCCGAGCTCTTCAGCCTGATCACCCCAGGGCGAGTCACTGCCAAAGAGAAAGTAATCATGGCCGTGCAGCTCGAGCATCTTTTTGGCCCTCTCAGCACCGAGTTGAGGGATCGAGTAGGATGTATCGATGTACACCTTCCGGCCCAGGAGGTGTTCTTCCACCTCATCCCAGTCCTCCCATGCGCCAAAGTGCGAGGCTATGAACTTCAGACCGGGAAAATCACCCATTACCGAGATCACCCGCTTTGGATCGGCTATTCTGTCTCTCGGATATGCCAGATCGAAACCTGTGTGTACCAGCAATGCGAGACCTTCCCGTTGCACGCGTTCGTAAAGCGGGTAGATACGCTTCTCATCAATTGCAAACTCTTGATAGTAAGGGTGAAGCTTGATACCGCGAAAACCCGACCGCGCGATTTCTCCTACCTGATCGACCAGATCGGGATCATCGGGATGGACCGATGGAAACGGGATGATCCTGTCTGAGGCGATCTCCTGTGACCACTGAAGGATTGGCCTGAACTGTGACGGTTTGGTGGAAATCGATGCAACCACCGAAATGTCGATTCCCGCTCTCTCCATGGAATCGAGCAGTGATGAAATGGTGCCGTCGAGCGCGGCCTTTATATTCCCTTCCTCTTCGAGTGCAGGCACCGCGCGTTTTGCGATACTGTCGGGGAAAGCGTGGGCATGAATATCGATTATCATCACGTTCGGATCAGGATATACGACCGGCCGGTTGTGGTAAAGCCGCCTTTACTCGACACCAAAATTGCACTAATCCTTACCGCCGGGAAGCATGCCTGTTACAAGCTCGCCTTCCCAATCGATTACGCCGCCAAAGTTGACAACGTTTGTGTATCCCTCGTTTTCGAGCGATTCTTTTGCACGTGCCGACCTGCTACCTGAACGGCAGTACACGACGATGAGGGCATCCTTCTCTTCAATTTGAATCTCTTCTGCAATAATCTCGTACGGGATGTTTATTGCGCCGGGGATGTGACCCGAAACGTACTCTCCCTCCGTTCTCACATCGTAAAGCGCGAGGTTTACGCCGTCCTCGAGTGCGGCGGAAAGCCCTTCATAAGATGTCAAATCATAGGTGGCGCCCTCGAGGGTAGCGGTATCCTTGGATCCGTCGCTCGCGCAGCCGAACAACGAAACTATCAGGATTAGAATCGGTACCGCGTATTTCATAGTATCACCTTCAGGCGTTTCTCACCGGCTGCGCTTCAGACAATCACGCTGAGGCGGCGCTCAAGCTACATACTGCGCTTCGCCAACACGGCCGGCTCAAGCCTTTTGTTCAATATACAAATACTTGATGCACACAGCGAGCACCTCCGCCGCTTTTTTCACATCATCAAGTCCTGGAAACGTTGGAGCTATCCGTATGTTTGTCTCCTTCGGGTCTTTTTTGTACGGAAAAGTCGATCCGGCAGGCGTGAGCTTCACTCCCAGATCAGCGGCGAGCTGTATCACCTTTCCCGCCATCCCCTCATTGGTATCCAGG
>CAZHXC010000618.1:0-638 GCA_964536145.1 uncultured Spirochaetales bacterium
GGATTTCACCGGCTTTCACAATCTGACCGCCATACCGTTTTATGCCGAGTCGCTGGCTGTGGGAATCTCTTCCGTTTTTGGAACTTCCACCACCTTTTTTATGAGCCATATTATCTCCTTTCTGTCACCTGTAATGTACATTCACCGGGGAACTCCGCCTGCAAATCCCGTATTCCCCGCAAAAGGTAATCTCCGGTTGTCTTCACAAACTCGACTCTATCCTGGTCTACACTTTCAACTGTAAGCGAAAACTCACCTCTTGCTCCAGGGCCGCCGGACACATTTATTCCGTTTTTGCCTTCGAGCAGCCGCGCTGCGGTCCGTAGGAGAATTGTAACTGCGGCGCACACGATGTTGCCGCCCTTTTGCAGACCCAAAGCGTGACCGGCGGCCGTTGCTCTCCGCATCATCCCATTCCCGTCAACTACAACGGTAACGAGTACCACGGAGTGCTACCCGCTTACGATATCATCCACTCGAACAAGGGTATACTGCTGTCTATGTCCCTTCGTCCTGCGGTAGCCCTTTCTTCGTTTGAACTTCTTCACGACCACTTTCTTATCTTTTCCGTGATCTTCAACCGTAGCCTTGACCGCGGCATTGATCTTTTGCCTCTCCTCCGGAGAAATATGGCTGTT
>CAZHXC010000618.1:648-889 GCA_964536145.1 uncultured Spirochaetales bacterium
TGACCGCGGCGTCTTTCACATAGGGGGTCCCAACTTTCACCGTATCATCATCGTGAAGGAGAAGGACCTGGTCGAAATCCACCTGCTCCCCGGCAATCTGGTCTATCTTTTCAATCTTGAGCAGTGCGCCTTTTTGAGCCTTGAACTGCTTCCCTTTTATCTCTACAAGTGCGTACATTATGCTACCTCGAGTGGAACTATACGTCTGGCTTTGAGAAAATATACTAAAACCCCGTTGCTG
>CAZHXC010000618.1:899-2006 GCA_964536145.1 uncultured Spirochaetales bacterium
TGCTGGTCAAGGGGTTACAAATCCCGGTCTATCGCCTCCGCGGCCTTTCTCCCGTGATCGATCGCCCGCACAACCAGCGAAGCACCGGTGTGTGCGTCACCGGCGACGTATACCTTTGGCACCGATGTTCCGTAGGAGCCGTTTGTGAGGATATTCCCGCGGTCGTCGAGGTCGAGACCCAACTCCTTCAACAGGCGGGCATGGTCGACGTGCACAAAACCCATCGCCAGCAGCACCAAATCGGCATCCATCGAAAAATCTGAGCCGCTGATTTCCCTGAGCTGAGGCCGGGAGGCACCGCTCCGCTTTTTCCATTCCACCCGGTTACAGTTTGCCTTCCTGACAACGCCCTTCGTCCCCTCGAAACTTCTGGTGCTGACGCTCCAATCTCTCTCGCAGCCTTCCGCATGGGAGCTCGAGGTCCGCAGGATATTCGGCCAGTCAGGCCAGCTCGGGTTTTCCGGTGAGCTCCATTCCATCGGTTTTGGCATGATTTCTATCTGTTTCACCGATTTGGCGCCCTGCCGGATGGCGGTCCCGACACAATCGGAGCCGGTATCCCCGCCGCCAATAACCAGCACATTCTTTCCTGCAGCGGAAATGATGTCGTTGGCGGTGATGTCTCCTGCAACGTGCCTGTTTGAAAGCTCGAGGTACTCCATGGCGTAGTGAATACCCTTAAGCTCCCTCCCGGGTACGGAAAGCTCCCGGGGCGTACCGGCGCCCATGGCAAGAAGAACGACGTCAAACTTGCGGACGAGATAGTCCGCCGAGAGATCCTCACCAATGACTACATTCGCTTCGAACTCAACGCCTTCGGCCTCCATGAGACGGATCCGTCTATCGAGGACCGATTTTTCGAGCTTGAAGTCTGGGATGCCATAGCGCAGCAGACCGCCGATTCTGTCCGCCTTTTCAAATACCGTCACCATGTGTCCCTTTCTTCGCAGCTGATACGCGGCGGCGAGGCCCGCCGGGCCTGAACCGACTACCGCGACACGCTTGCCGGTCTCGCGGCGTGGCGGCCTTGGGAGGACCCATCCCTCCTCGAAAGCCCGCTCGGCGATTGCAAGCTCGATCTTCTTGATATACACCGGTGCGGTGTTT
>CAZHXC010000619.1:0-1998 GCA_964536145.1 uncultured Spirochaetales bacterium
TGCGATCTGGTGGCCGCGGTGATGGGCGTGCAGGAGGCGTGCATCGGTTGGATACAGGAACCCGATCTGATGGCAAAGCTTCTGCGTGTTGTTACTGATGCTCACCTGACGGCGGTTAGGGCCGGGAATGAGCTTGTCGGTCCGCTTAACGAGGAGCCGTTTGACGGCGGATATATAAGCGGCTTTGGTGTCTGGACGCCGGGCCCGGTAACGCGAATGCAGGCCGATCATTCCACCTTGCTCTCGCCGGACATGTATGAAGAGCAGATCCTTCCCTTTGACCTTGAGATCATCCGGATCCTTCCCCATTGCATCTTTCATCTGCACAACCCGGGTTTGCATGTCGCTCCGGCGTTGCTGGAGGTTGACGAGCTCGATGCAATCGAGGTGGTTGTGGATCCCTATCCAAAAGAGGAACGCAAGCCCTACGAAATGGACATGTACAGGCGGATTCTCGAACGAAAGCCGTTGATCCTTGACGTCAATTTCCCGAGCTGGGAAGAGGCCGAGTCGGTCATAGACGAACTGCCCCACCGCGGTCTCGATGTCAACGCGCGTTTTGCTCCCGAGGTTTTTGATAAGCTTCCGGAGAACGCGCCGGGCAGCGAGAGATACTTTTTCGGGTAGGGTATTTCAGCCCGCGGCTGCGCGGCAGGATATTGCTGTCGGGCGCTTACCGATATATGTCGTTTCGCCGGTGGCTGAGGGACGGCAAATTTTGCCTGATTCTTCCCTCGTACTCCAGATCGATATCGGCAACCACCACAGATTCCCGGTTCGGCGCACGCGCTACTACCGTACCCCATGGGTCTACGATCATGCTGTTTCCGTAGCACTCTCGGCCAACCGGATGTTTTCCCACCTGCGCCGCAGCAATTACGTAGCACGTGTTTTCGATGGCTCTTGCCCGGATGAGCGGCTCCCAGTGAGCAAGGCCGGTGTGCAGCGTAAACGCGGCGGGTATTGAGATGATCTGGGCGCCACTTTCGGAAAGCGCGGAGTAGAGGCCGGGAAACCGGAGATCGTAACAAATGCTCAATCCGATGGTCCCGATTTGGGTCTCGGCAGACACTACTTCTTCTCCCGGTATTACCTTTGCGGACTCTTTGTAGGGGGTGTGCCCTTCAACCACGATGTCGAACAGATGGATCTTTCTGTATTCCGCGAGTATACGGCCTTCCGGACCGAGCAGCACGCTCGTGTTGTAGACTTTCTCGGCATCATCACTCACCTCGGTGATGCTCCCCGCGATTATATGGATGCCGTGTCGGCGACCCCTCTCCGCTATCCGTTCGATTGTCGGTCCGGGAATTGCTTCCGCCGCGGCGAGCTGCTGTTCCGCCGGCCCGAGAAAATTGAACAACTCAGGCAGCACCGCGAGCTGAGCGCCCTTTTCGGCTGCCGTATCGATGAGTTTCTCGGCGGTTTGGACATTGGTTTCCTTTATATCCTGCGAGTTCATCTGTATTGCCGCAACCAGCATCGGTAATCTCCTGTCTGACCATCGGGCCATGTCTGTGCTCCGGGCCGGCGCCATGATGAGTGCACCTTCTAAATCAAGCCCGGCGGTACACAACGGCGCGTACCTGCGATTTACAATAGCATTTTTCGGTCTATTGTTGGTAGCGTTGCTATATCGGAGTTGCCATATCGGGGGCGGAATTCAGACCATGGGCTTAGAATATGCGGCAACACTCGCCCACCGAGCGGCGCGCCTCCGACAGCCCTCCCAGCGGCTATTTGAAGGATCTTGCATAGTGCATTAAAATGTGAAAATCGGATAGCACAAAGAGACGGTAAGGAGAACGCCGTGCCAAACAAAAAAGGACAACCGAATATCATTCTCATTCTTGCGGATGACCTGGGATTTTCCGATGTCAGCTGCTTTGGGTCGGAAATCCAGACGCCAAATCTCGATCGTCTTGCCGGAAAGGGGCTGCGCTTTACGCATATGTATAACGGCGCACGTTGTTGTCCGGCCCGTGCCTCGCTGCTCAC
>CAZHXC010000620.1:0-1996 GCA_964536145.1 uncultured Spirochaetales bacterium
TTTTATGGGTGATGTCTCAGGTGCATTTGTCCTGCGTTGTTCAAAACAGGTTGCCTCTACTATCGCCGGAGAAATGCTCGGGATGGAGGTTGGTGAGGATTCCGACGAGATGAAGGATTCAATCGGTGAGGTACTCAACATGATTGTCGGCTCTGCAAAGAGTCACTACTCCGCGAGTAACGCATTTAAGATTTCGGTACCGACGACGATCACCGGCGCCGATTACACGTTTCATATTAAGGCCGACCCCTCGGATACGGTGTGCAGAATACCCTTCAAGGTAGGCACCTACGAGCTGTCGATCGATGTCTATCTGAAGGGAAACTGAAGCGGGTTGTAAAATGATGGATGGAAACGCCGGTGTGGCACCTGTGAAAGAAGCGGAGGCCACACGCGGCTTTTTGTCATTTTTGAGAAGACTCTTTGCAGATAGCCGGGACCGCGAGAAAAGACGCGCCTTGCGACGGATCGCTAAGGAGGTGAAAAAACACCGGCCCCGGCTGTACGAGCCGCGTCGTGGTACCGTGGAACCTCCCCTCGCACAGTTGTTGCACGATCTGTATTGTGCGCTGTTTGCGGCGCAACACCTGTTTGCGGAGGAGAACCTATACGATGTCCTGAAAGTTGTAGTTATCAACGGAAGCCTGAGCAACCGTCAGCTGGAGATGAGAGCACGTCTCGAGGACGACACCCTCAGAGAAAGGGTGGCGGGGGAATCCCTGGGCAAAGTTGTGCGGGAGGTGAAGGCTGAGTTGGGGACGTTTGTAAAAGAGTTTGACAGGAAGAAGGTGACAGAAATAGAGGAGCGCTATCATATCATTCGTGTTTTCCTCGATCTGGCGAAATTCGACTACCTTTTGCTCCTGAGACATTTCGACCCGAATATGCCGGCCAATGATCCCAATTATCTTCCGTCTTTTGGCTCATGTGAGGCGAGGATGGTGGCTGAGCCGCTCATCGGTTTTGCCGAAATTGTCGGAACGGTCGACTGCGGCGCCGATTGGGACGGCCCTCTTGAAACGCTGAAAGTATACAAGGGGTTCAACGTTGTTAGCCGGGACAAGTGGATGAAGGCGCTGCGCGTGATAAAACGATTGCAGGACTCACAGATCGTTTTGCTGATGCTGAAACTCATGGAGGATGACCCCGATTTTGCGGTCGATGTGACCTACCGCGGAGAACGGGTAGTGGCGCCTTACCTTTCCAAGTACAAGCTTCAGGTGGCATTGAGCCTCGAAAAGATACAGAGGGAGCTGAAGGGAAAGAGAATCGAGAAGTTGTTGAAGGAAGTGTTCGACGGCCAGCAGATTCCGCAGTTGTCGAACTACACTGAAGAGTCGAGTGCAAAGCTTGCACGTAGAAATCTCCCGTCCTATCGCTACGTGAACGAGATGCGCTATGCCAAGGCGTTTCTTACGGATTTCTACAAGTCCCGTATAAGGGAGCTTATCAGGATGCTCGTGGTGAAGGGCGAGTGGCACGACACGGTACTCGCGAGGAAGCTGTCGGACAGCAATCAGAAACTGACCGAGAAACTCGAAGCCTTGCGGCAGCTCGACGATGGCTTAGCAGAAGAGAAGCCTGCGGGGAGTAACCTGAGAAGCGCCGTGTACCGCATGATCAGAAACAAGGCGAACAAGCCGGCGGCGGTGAAGATCGTCGACCAGATCAACACGCAGGCGGGGGAAATAATCCGCGATGTCGGAGAAGAAATGAAGGCGTTGAACACGATATTGCGAAAAATCCACGCCGATGTAACCGCGAAAAATGAGGCAGTTCTCCTTAACTGGGAGGCTCTGATGCGTCACTCCGGTGATTGCCTGCCTGAAAACATGCTCGAAATAGAAAAAAAAATAGACGCGTTCGTCAAGATAGTTGAAGTCTCCGGGTGAGACTGAACGAGACTGAACAGGGAGTCCAACAGCATGGCAATCGGCATCATCACGAAGGGAACGAGCATGATCACGAGACGTCTTCGACGGTCCACCGGTCGGTC
>CAZHXC010000621.1:0-1990 GCA_964536145.1 uncultured Spirochaetales bacterium
AGCCTCGTCGAGCTGGCTATCGCCTGGGTATTGAGCAATGGCGCCGTCACTTCCTGCATCGTCGGCGCCAAGACGCCGGAGCAGGCTATCCATAACGCCGGGGCGGCGGAGTGGGTGCTCACGCCGCAAGAGCTTCAGGAGATAGACGAAATCCAGGGAGATTTCCGTATTACGAGTCTCCATCATTAGTGGCGGTCCGATATGAAATATGCGTTAGTACACGTCGCGCTTGGCCGTTAGCAGCGCCGGTGAGTTGATGCGGAGTGTGCAATAGAACAGGAAGGGGAGGCTGAATCATGAAAATCACCGATATCGAGGCACAACAGTTCACCTACGCATCGAATATTGTCAGGGACACCGAAGGACACGGACACCCGGGCCCTGAGCACGAGACAACCGGAACCTTGATCACCATCGTCACTGATGAGGGGGCGAAGGGATACGGCTTTGGCGTCAGTCCCGATGTGATCGAAAAGATAATCGTACCCGCGGTAGTGGGTGAGGATCCCTTTTACCGGGAGCGGATTTGGCAACGGCTCAAAGAGTGGCAACGGCTGCATCTGGGCGTGCTGTCGGACAGGATGGTGGCGGTGATCGATCTCGCTCTCTGGGACCTGGCGGGTCGGTATCTCGGCCAACCGGTGTACAAGCTCCTTGGCGGTTACCGGGACACCATTCCTGCATATGCAAGCACCATGTGCGGCGACGAGTTGGAAAACGGGCTCGACACGCCCGAGTCTTACGCCAACTTTGCGGAGGCTTGCGTGAAGAAAGGCTACAAGGCCTTCAAGCTCCACACCTGGATGCCGCCTATCGAGTGGGCCCCAGATCCAAAGATGGATGTGGCGGCCTGCCGTGCGGTGCGGGAGCGGGTAGGTCCCGATATCGATCTGATGGTGGACTCGTTTCATTACTACAGCAGGGAGCAGGCGCTCTACCTTGGCAGGGAGCTCGAGAAATTGGGCTACCGCTGGATCGAAGAGCCGATGGATGAGCACAGCATCTCCTCATACGTCTGGCTTACCAGGGAACTCGATATCGCCGTACTGGGGCCGGAGACCGCGGAGGGTAAGATGCAGACCCGGGCGGAGTGGATTGTCAGACACGCGTCGGATATCAGCCGGGGCGGTGTCTTTGATGTGGGAGGGATTACGCCACTGATGAAGATCATACATCTTTGCGAGTCATTCGGCGTGGCGTGCGAGATTCACAGCCCCGGAGCGGGCAATCTCCACGTTTTGGCGGCGATGGGAATTCCCGGCGAATACTACGAGCGGGGGCTGCTCCATCCCTTTGTGGATTATGAGGCGCCCGCTCCCTATCTGCGCGAGATCATTGATCCACTGGATGGTGACGGCAACGTGCATGTCCCGCAAGAACCGGGTCTGGGGATGAAGATAGACTTTGATTACATACAGGCGAATGCGGTCTGAATTATGGGCACCTCTTTAGACAAGATCCCGTATGTTGCCGAGCCTATCTCTCCGCCGTCTCCCCTGTAACCAAAGGGCGAACCTCTAGTATACTATCGTTTCGATAAGCCGATAGAGGAGGACTACAATGGGAAATACAGCGGTAACGGTCCTTGGGGCCGGAAATACGGGGTTTGCGGCGGCGGCGCAGCTGACCCTCAGCGGGTTCGATGTGGCTCTCGGAGAGCTCCCGGAGTTTCGTGCAGCTGTTGAGCCGATTCTGCAAGACAACACCGTCCAACTGGAAGGTGTTGCGAAACGTGGCAGGGCGAGGCTCGAGATGGTAACGACCGACATGTCGGAGGCGCTCGCCTTTTCAGATACGGTATTGCTGATAGTGCCTTCCTATGCGCACGAAGCCTTTGCTTTGGCCTGTGCCCCACACTTGCACTCCGGCCATACGGTTGTCATGATGCCCGGAAACCTCGGGTCGCTGGAATGGGCACGCATTCTGCGGGAAAGGCAGGTGAGTGGTGTGACATTGGCCGAAGTAGAGACCGCGCCGTACGTGTGCCGGA
>CAZHXC010000622.1:0-1973 GCA_964536145.1 uncultured Spirochaetales bacterium
GGCCCTTCGTATCCGTGGCCACCACTCCTAACGGTGGCCCTCTCTCCCCGGCGCGCCCGTTCGGATCACCGCGAAGCGCCGTCTCTGGTCCTCCGGGCGATGGATTGTTCTCTCTGTCTGTACCGATGACCGATGCGCTTTTTCAAATGTGGCGATGTCGAAGTTACAGTTCCAGGAGGCGGCCGGTAGGCGTAATCCGCCGCTGGACCCGGGATAACCGCATCATGTAAGCTAACACAAAAAGAGAAAAGGTGACTCGCCATGAGTAAAGACCGCATACCACGGGAGAAGAGTTGGCACGCCCTTGAGATCGATGAAACCCTCGATTTGCTCGGATCGTCACGCAGCGGCTTATCGGAGCAAGCAGCACACGACCGCCGCGAATCATTCGGACAGAACGTCCTCGAGGAGCAAGAGGGGGTGAGCCCTCTCAAGCTGATACTCAGGCAACTGAAAAGCCCTCTCATCTATCTTCTTGCCGGTGCGGCAGCGGTTTCTGTTATACCAGGACATTATGCAGACGCGGCGGTGATCGGGGCGGTGATCCTGCTCAATACCCTCCTAGGTTTCTTTCAGGAATACCGCGCCGAGCGTGCGCTTGAGTCGTTGCGCAAGATGGCCAGCCCCAATGCGCGGGTCCTTCGGGACGATAACGTTCGGGTCGTTGAGGCCGCGGATGTTGTTCCCGGTGACGTGCTGGTCCTGGAAACGGGAGACCGGATAGCAGCGGACGCACGGATCATTGCGAGTGACGATCTCGAGGTTGACGAATCGGTGCTTACCGGAGAGTCCGAGCCGGTGAGGAAGGGTGCCGGCCCCGTGGACATGGACGCCGCGCTTGGCGACCGTACAAGCATGGTTTGGACCTCTACTTCGGTGACCGGCGGCCGCGGTCGCGCGGTCGTGACGGCCACAGGAATGGAAAGCAAGCTTGGCGAGATTGCGGGGGATGTGCAGTCGACAACCAGCGGTGAGACGCCGCTCCAGAAGCGCATGGGCAAGCTGGGAGTCATACTCGGAATTGCAGGACTCGGCTTCGCCGGGGTGGTATTCGGCATCGGTATGCTGACCGGGTATGACTTGATAGAAATGGCCCTTTTCGCGGTCGCCGTCGCGGTTTCAGCCATTCCGGAAGGTCTGCCGGCGGTGATCAGCGTAACACTCGCCTTGGGCGTGCAGCGTATGGCAAGAAGGAACGCGGTCATCAGAAGCCTTCCGGCGGTGGAAACGCTTGGCTCGACAACGGTGATCTGCTCGGACAAAACGGGGACTATCACTCGAAACGAAATGACCGTGACCAGGTTGTTCACCGGATGTAGGCATTGGGCGGTCACCGGAACCGGATACTCCATTGAAGGCTCGATAGTTCCTGACGGACATGAGCCGGGACCCACCGAGCATGAGGCGGTGGAACGGCTTCTCGAAATTGGCGTATATGCAAACAACGCAACGTTCATACGGGAAGGTGATGAACACGGATTTGAAGGGAGCCCCACTGAGAAAGCGGTCCTCGCATGCTCGGCAAAGAAAGCGGGTGGGGACCCAAAGAAGACATTCGCGCGCCATCGCGTGGATGAAATACCCTTCTCCAGTGAGACGAAGTACATGGCCGCCCTCGTCACCGACGATGGGAGGGCGCCCACGATCTACTTGAAGGGCGCTCCGGAGCGGGTATTGGACTTCTGCTCCCATGCCTTGGTTGAGGGAGAGCAACATCCGCTCACCGATGAGCTCAGGAAGGAGATTCTTGACGCCGGCGAGGAAATGGCGGGCGACGCTCTCCGTGTGATCGCCGGGGCGCTCAAAGAGGGTAGCCCGGATCTGCAGAAGATCGAGTCCGATGATGTGAATCACGGGCTTATTTTCGTGGGGCTCTGGGGCATGATCGACCCGCCGCGTGAAGACGCCGTCCAGGCCATACGAGACGCTCAACACGCGGGGATTCGTACGGTCATGATTACCGGTGACCACGC
>CAZHXC010000623.1:0-1964 GCA_964536145.1 uncultured Spirochaetales bacterium
GTGCTGCTTTGCAGGGATATGTATACTTCACCTCCGTTTGAGTCGGTAGTTTCAGATTCCTGCCATGCAATTACGACCCTGCCTCCACCGGTGCTGGTCTGGAAATACTTTGCAGGTGATTCAACAAAGACTCTCGGATCGTCCCAGTAGATATCGGTACCGATTGTTTGCGGGTGCAAGTACATCAAAGGCACCAGCAACAGCAACATCGCCAGCGCTCGTCTTTGCATCATCAGTTCACCCCGAGCGCCCGCTCAACAGAGGATTTCAGATCAATGAGCCCCTTGTAATTTCGGTTTGCTTCATTGCTCCAGAGCCTCCGGATTATCGGCAGCGCCTGTTCCGGCCGATTATCACCAACAAGCCGTACCGCCTGCAGGTAGAACTGCATATCTTCGCTTGACGAGAGTGTCGTAGTCACGGTTCCGCCCTTCTCGGCATTAATGGTGTTTCGCAACTCCCGGGCATCGGAGAAATCCGGATTGATGACAAGGGCCTGGTTCAACTTATCAAGCGCCTCCTGATAGGCGGTCTGGTCTCCCGCATCGTAGATATCGAGAGCCTCGTTGTACAGATCAAGGGCACGGTCTCGCGTCTCCTGTGTTTGCGGCGCCGCACGAAGACCAAGGTTGATCTCAGCCTGGAATATCAGCTCGTCCAGGCCGGGGTAGTCGGGCTCGAGCTTTTTGATGGTCTGCAGGTCAGCATAGGCGTCCGCCGCCGCCGGTGTATTGATCGCCATTCTCGCTTCGTTGACCGTGTCGCGGATATCACGGTTGTACTGATCAACATCTTCTACCCGCTTTATTTTCCAGTTGAGAATATTCGCTTCCTCGTTGTAGGGATACTGTTGGAGGACCACACGCAGGTTTTCACTCACCTCTCTCAGCTTCCGTTGGGCTCCAACCCTGTCCCGCGCGGCGAGAAGAGTCTCCGCTTCCCGGTAGTCGGCGAGCGCATAGTTCAGGTATTGTCGCATCTCCCGGTAAAGAACATCGGTTTCAGGGATATCACGGCCGGTCTGTACTGAGAGCGCGGTCTGAACAAGCGAAAGATAGTACTCGATATAGAAGTCCGGTTCCGAGTAGATGGAAGCCCACTTTGACTGTGCCTGGAGAAGTGCCCCCTCGGCGGCCTCGTACTGCTGTCTGCCATAGAGCTGCTGGGCGCGGGCAACAAGCTCATCCACATCGCGTACAACTCTCCGCACCAACGCTTCGTTTATGTCGTCGGTAAGCGCCGCTACCCGGTTGTCAATCTCGGATGCAAACGCTTCGTCCTGTCTGTAGGAGATTGATTCGAGCGCGGCGTTGCTCGCAGAAGTGAGGAAACCCCGCGCTCCGTCAAAATCCTCGGCCTCAATCGCTTCCTCTGCCGCTGCAATAAACTCGTATGCCTCATCGCGATAGGTATCGGCAAGACGGATCTGCTCTTCGGCAAGATCAATGTAGTCAGCCACCTCACGCTGCAAATCATCGATATCACGGGCAAGGCCTCTACCAACGGACAGAGAAGCCTGCATTCTCGTATCGTTGAGCACGTACTCTTTGTCGTTTTCGAGGTTAGCAAGCACAGTGGCTGTGCTTCTCTCGATCCCGGTCAAGCTCGATCGCGTCTGAAGCAGGATGACGCGTCCCTGATCGGGATATTTCTTCAGAATTGCCTGGGAGCGAACATCCTCGGGCGCGTCTTCACGAACCTCCTCACCATCTGCGGTGGTAAGCACCCCTTCCACGAGTTTTCTCCCCTCCGCAACCCGGGATTCAACGGGACGGAAATCTTCAGCAAGGTCTTCTATCCGGGTGTCCGCTATCCTGGTGGCGAGCGACACATCAAAGTCCCTGACCGCGGCAATCGTGTCCACTATCCGGGATTCGAGCTCTGAGAACAACACGCTCTCTTCGGTAGTATCGATTCCTTTCGATTTGAGATTGCCGAAGTAAACAGCTTCACCCTGCGTCGAG
>CAZHXC010000624.1:0-229 GCA_964536145.1 uncultured Spirochaetales bacterium
TGACGGACATCGACCCCGGATTCATCGAACAAAAACGTTATATCGCAAATAAAGCTCAGGTCAACATCGGGATGATCGACTCGTCGAAATGGGGGAAGATGTCCCTCGACACCTTCCTCGACACGAAAAATATCGACATCATCATCACCGATAAAAACGCCCCTCCCGAGATGGAAGAGGCGGCAAAAGAGTACGGTATCCGGCTCATAAAGGCGTAGCGATGCGCAGG
>CAZHXC010000624.1:239-1958 GCA_964536145.1 uncultured Spirochaetales bacterium
GGGCCTTCCATAGCGGTTCAAGCTTGATTCTGCGCTCTTTCTGCGCCGTCGTCATCCGCCCCTTCCGCCGCAGACGGATGTGCAGCGCGATTGCCTTCCTGTTTATTATCGTGTAAGCCCACTCATGATGCCAGCAGCATCAGCGGTTTTTCCAGTCTCTCTTTCACCTGCTGCAGAAAGGCCGCCGCGTCCGCTCCGTCGCATATCCGGTGGTCGAAGGTAAGGCTCAATCCCATAAATCTTCGAGTTTCGATTTTTTCACCCGCCATTCTCAACTGCTCGGTTATCGCGCACACCCCGAGTATGGAGGCTTCCGGCTGATTGATGATGGGCGTAAACGAGGTGATCCCGAATTTGCCGATATTTGATACCGTAAAGGTGCTGCCGGTTATTTCCTCGTTTGTAAGTGTTCCCGCGGACGCCTTTTGTCTGAGGCCGCTCATCTCCCGGGACAGTGCCGCCAGGGACTTTCTTTCCGCGTTCTTGACAACCGGCACCATTAATCCGCGGTCGGTGGCTACGGCAACTCCAAGATGGACCTCAGCGAGAATTACGAGTTCATCCCCTTCAAGGCGAGCGTTCAGCCGGGGATGACCTGCCAAACACTTAGCGGCCGCCTTCAACACAAAATCATTTATGGTGAATCGAATTTCTTCATCCGTATTCAACTCAGCCCGTATCTTGAGCAGTTCCGTTACATCCGCTTCCGTGTTAATCGTAACCGGAGGTATTTCCAGATGGCTCTTGAGCATCCGTTTACCGGTAACCCGCTGGATATTGGTAAGTTTTATCCTCGTTTCTGCTCCCGCAGAAGCCGCTGCAGCGCCGGCCGCCGCAGTTCCCTCCTGTAAATCTTTTACAAATATCTTTCCTCTCGGGCCGCTTCCCCGCACCTTAGCGAGATCTATCCCCCGCTTCTCAGCAATCTTTTGCACAAGAGGGGTGGCTTTGGGCTGTCCCTTTTCACCGGCCGCAGCCGGTGCTGCTGCTTTCGGAGCCGCGGTCGCTGATCCGCCGTGTCTTGCAAAAACATCCGCTCCGATTCCCGCGGCCTCGACATCCCGCTCGCGTATTTCGCCGTGCATGCCCGAGGGAACAAGGGTGCATATATCGATTCCGCGCTCACCGGCGGCCCGCCGTGCGGCCGGGGTCGCTTTGACTTTGTCCGTCGGTGCGGCCGTTCCCGCCGGCGTCTCCTCCGCTGCCGCTTCGGGCGCCTTCTCCCCGGGCTCTCCGATCCAGCCGATAACCTCGGTCACCGGGACCGTGTCCCCTTCCTCTCGTAGTATTGCCAGGAGGACGCCGTCGTAGTCGGCCTCAACTTCCATGTTGGTTTTATCGGTCTCTACTTCGAGTACAGGCTCCCCTTTCTCTACCGGATCGCCTACCTTCTTAAGCCAACGGAGAATAACCCCTTCTTCCATCGCCATACCGCTTTTCGGCATGATAATTGATTTAGCCATACAGCGCCTCCTTACAGCAGACTTTCGATTGCCGCGGCAATTTTCTCTTTCGTGGGCACTACCTGGGCTTCAAGGTTGGGATTGTACGGAATCGGCACATCTAAGCCGCCTAAGCGCTTGATCGGCGCATCGAGATAGTAAAACGCCTCACTGTCGGCGATGACCCCGACCACTTCTCCGCCGAAACCGCCGGTTTGGCACGCCTCGTGGACGACCAAAACCCTGCCGGTTTTCTTAGCCGATGCTGTCACTGTTT
>CAZHXC010000625.1:0-1954 GCA_964536145.1 uncultured Spirochaetales bacterium
CAGGATGATATTCTGCTCGCCCCGGTCACGACTGTTCTCTATCGCCTTACCGAATGCGGCACGGTCCGACTCGGAGAAAAAGACAAAGTAGACTTCCCGGGGTGTATCGTTGTGCTCGAGGAACCCGGCCACGGTCGAATAGGCAACCGCAGCGGCCTTGTCCTTCGGGTAACCGTATACGCCGGTAGAAATTGCGGGAAAAGCGACCTTCGCTAAACCGTTCTCGGCGGCGAGGGAGAGGGAGCTTCTGTAGGCGTTTGCCAGCGTTTCACTCTCGCCTGAGTTACCGCCGCTGTACACAGGACCGACGGTGTGTATCACGTGCGACGCCTTGAGCTTTCCGCCTGTTGTGATCACAGCTTTTCCGGCCGGAAGGCCATCAGGATAGTCGTTCCTCCGGATTTCCTTGCATTCCTCGAGTATCTCGGGCCCACCGCGACGATGTATTGCACCGTTGACCCCACCGCCGCCCATCAGACCGCTGTTTGCCGCGTTCACGACCGCATCAACATCCATTCCAGTGATATCACCGGTCACAATGTGGATTCTGTCGTCCAACTTTTTTTTCATGTAACTTCTCCTATGAGTTCTTTAACCGCACCGAGCAACGTTTGCATCTCGCTTCTCGTGCCGATCGATATTCGCACAAAAGCTTTGAGCTTCTCCCTGTCAAAATAGCGAACAAGGATGCCACGTTTTTTGAGCTCCTGATAGATCCATGATCCGTTCCGCCCCGGCAGGGAACAGAAGATAAAATTGGCCATCGAGGGAAGGACTTTGAAGCCCATTTCCGATAAGCTCTCCGCGGTCCAGCTCCGGTTCTCCATTATCCTTTGTCGATTTTTCAGATTTGCATCGGAATCGAGAAGCGCCTCGACGCCGAGCTCCTGGGCAAGTGTATGCACCGGATAGGAGTTGAACGAATCTTTCACGGTAAAGAGGGCGTTTATCAGTTCCGGTGAAGCGAGGGCGTACCCGAGCCGCAGGCCGGCGAGCGAATGGCTTTTGGACAAGGTGCGCACCACAACGAGGTTGCTGAAAGATTGCAGGAAAGCGGCACAGCTTTCACCGCCAAAATCTATATACGCCTCATCGATGACGACAACCCGATCCGGATCGCATCGATCGAGAAAACTCCGTATTTCCGCCGGTTCGATATACATCCCCGTCGGCGAGTTGGGGTTTGATAATATAACCGGTTCTTTGTGTTGGAGAAAGCTTTCGAGGTCAATACTCAAATCCGCTTTCACCGGTACGGTGGAATAGGGGATCGAATAGAAATCGCAGTACACCGGGTAAAAACTGTAGGTCAGCTCGGGAAACAGTACGCTGTCAAAAAAGGCGTAAAAGCAGAAGGCGAGCACTTCATCGGAGCCGTTCCCGGCAAACACCCACTCCTCGGCAACACCCTCTCTCTCAGCGATCACCTGCCGGAATCTGGTCATTCTGGGATCCGGATAGAGCTTGAGTTTCTCGCAGTTGAAATTTCGCAACTTCTCGGCCACCTTCCGGGTAGGCGGGTAAGGATTCTCATTCGTGTTGAGCTTGATGTACTGTCTGTCGCGGGGCTGCTCTCCGGCCACGTAAGGTGAGAGCTCCTGCATTCTCTTAGAGAGCATAAGGCCCTGCCTCGTAGTGCGGTTGGGCAAGATACTCCCGCCTGATCTCCGCAATCATGTAGAAGGAGCCGGTTACGAGAATCGGCAACGTGCCACCGGCAAGAACGAGAGCCCGGCTAAACGCCTGTTTTGGACTGCGAACGAGCTCGACCGACGGGTGCCGCGTCTTGAATGCCTTCTCAACAGAGGCGGGATCACTCGGCTTGAATGTCCCCGGGGTTGAAATGATGACATCACGAAAATGCGGAGCGAGGATCTCGGCCATCGCCTCGGGGTTCTTTCCGATGACGGACCCGAAAACGAGAACACCCTTTTTAGAAAACATCGGAACATAC
>CAZHXC010000626.1:0-1953 GCA_964536145.1 uncultured Spirochaetales bacterium
TCGTAGTCCGGCTCAGGGCGCTTGATAGAGTTGGGTGCAGGCGCTGCCGGAAAATATTGTCGATAGAGACCCGCAGTTCAGGAGATATCTCGAAATCCTGGACGGCGGCTTTGATCTCGGCACCGAACAGTCGCTTCTTGTCAGCCGGCCGATCGCGCTCGAGCTCGATGTTGAGACTGGAGACACGATGCGTCTTCTGACTGCAAGGGGCACGAGCACCGGTAAGTACATCCTGCGACAGTCGGTTATGGAGGTAAAAGGAGTATTTACCACCGGCTATCACGATCTTGATGAAATGACGGTATTGATTTCTTCAAAGAGAGGAAGCCGTCTCTTCACTGAAGAAGGTTCGCAGGTCCTTGCAATGAAGGTCAATGACCCGTTTGGCGATCTGGAAAAGGTGAGTGAAAAACTGCAGAGCGCTCTCGGCCCCGATTGGTACGTTTTTACATGGTATGAGCTCGAAGAGGCAATGTACAGCACCTTTGAAACGACGAAAAACCTGCTTCTACTCATCATGGCGGTGATTATTCTTGTTGCCGGTGTCAATACATCCGGGAGCTTGATTATGCTTGTAATGGAGAAGGAGCGAGATATCGCCATCCTCAGGAGTGCCGGTGTGCGTTCAGTCGATATTTCAGCGGGGTTTCTTGCCCTCGGCTTGATAGCCGGTGTTGCCGGTACTGCTATCGGTATGCTTTTTGGAGTTCTGGCGGCCGTACACGTCAATCCGGTCATAACCGCCATCGAACACCTGATATCCTGGATCAGATACGGGGTGTTACTCATCACCTCCGGTGGGAGCGAGCCCGAGTTCGAGGCCCTGGAGATACTTGGCTCATCGTTTTACCTGAACGAGATCCCGGTGGTGCTGCAGCTTCGTGAGCTGTTTTACATCGCTCTGCTGAGCATCACCGTTGCGCTCGCTGCTTCGATCGCGCCGGCGCGACGCGCCGCAAGACTCTCGCCTGTGGAAATACTCCGGCGCCACTAGGGGGAAGTGCCGGCACAGTTCTCACGGGCGCACTGCGGGTCAGCACAATGCTCTCCCGGTGCACCGCGCGACTTTGAAAATTCTGAAAAAGAGGGTATGATGAAAGTCAGGGTGATGAATGCATGAAATGTGAATTATGCGGAAAACGAGATTCAGTGGTCCATATACAGCAGGCGATTGGCAATGAGACGGTGGATATCTATCTCTGCGAAGAGTGTGCGCATGAGAAAGGAATCTCAAAAGGCAGCGATGTATCTGATCTCTCTCTTACGCAGCTTCTTACCGGATTGCTGGATCTCAAGCGTTCCGGGGAAGAAGAGGTTGCCGAATGCCCCACTTGCGGTATGAGCATAACTGAGTTCAAGAAAGACGGTTTTCTCGGCTGCCCGGATTGTTATGTGAGCTTTGCCTCTCAGATCAGAGGGGTACACAAAAGGCTTTCCGGAATGACGCACCATCGGGGCAAATTACCAAAGAAACTGTTATCTTACAAGGAATTAGTTATAGACAGAGAGAGACTTAAATCGCGGTTGAATGATGCTGTGACACGGGAAGATTACGAGACTGCGGCAGTGATTCGTGATCAGATTCGAGCGCTCGAAAGCTCAGAAGGCGCATAGGTTGATGGTGGACTTTACCGGTATAGAGAGTACGACAGGCTGGTTTCATGAACGCGGTGATTCGTATGACGTGGTGGTCTCGAGCAGGGCAAGGTTATCGCGGAATCTGGCGAAACACCGGTTTCCTAATTTCCTCAAGACCGATGAAGAAAACGAGGTGCAGTCCGATATTCTCTCGGCGTTTCAGAAGACCGCGCCCGGGTTCGAATCCACCCTGATAGGTGATCTGGTGCCCGTCAAACGGCGCATGATGATGGAGCGTAACTATATCACGCAGCAGTTTTCCCTCCACAATCATAAGGCGGTGATTGTGGATCAAAGCCGGCATCTCTCCGGTAT
>CAZHXC010000627.1:0-1948 GCA_964536145.1 uncultured Spirochaetales bacterium
TTTGACGCTCCCGTGGAGTGATCGTAACATCAGCTGATTTTTTGATGATCCGCCCACGAGCATCACCGACGGCTCTTTTTGAAGAGTAAGGCAGATCCGGTGAATGAGCTCGTGGATCTTTCCTGCCATCATGTCGGTCAGCCCGGCGAGGACCCGTTCTCTTGGGACGCCGATGTTGAGGGCGTGGGTGCAGTCGCTCTTGCAGAAGACCGAGCAGCGGCCGGAAACGTGAAATGGATCGTCAACCCGCGCGAGCTTCGACACCTCATCGAGCCCAATATTCATGCGTTTCAGCTGCTGCAGAAAGAACTCGCCGGTGCCGGAGGCGCACTTGTTCCCGGTCACCACATCAGAGATACGGCCGTTGGAATCGAGAAGATAGACCATGACCGTCTCTCCGCCGGCGCTCACTATCAAATCGGCCGGCGAGCCGTTCTGTACATACTCGTAGGCGTGTTCTACAGCCTCGGGCTCCGGGATGGTTGCAGCGGAAATCATGCTCCTGAACTTCCTACCGGTCGCCGCCAACCTGTCGATTCCGTCCCGGCGGGCCTCTGTAAGGATGTCGCCCACCACCTTTTCCGGATTGCCATCGTGGATGATCGAATCGGCCTTGAGGATACGTATCGGCCTGATGCCGTTTTCTACTATTGCATAGGTGACGCTCGAGGCACCGATGCAGATTCCAAGTGATCGCACTAATCGTTCCTTTTCGGCCACCGGCGCGCCGCGTTGCCTGTCCAAATTGCTCATATTTTCCAACGCCCCCTTGAATAGCACAACTCGCATCAATAGACAAGTAGAAGGCTATGGTCCTCAGGCAGCTTTTCAGAAATTCTGTTTTGAATCAGCGATTTGACTCTCCCGGCTGTTGCAGGCTACCATTCCTTTCGTGGGTATTTACAGGTTTCTGGATGTATTTTTCTTTGCCTTCCACTCGCTGATCATCCTCTTCAACCTGACCGGCTGGATCTGGCGAAAAACGAGGATACCCCATCTCATCCTGATAGGCGCCACCGCGTTTTCCTGGTTCATTTTAGGCATCTGGTACGGTTTTGGGTACTGCCCCAGCACCGATTGGCACTGGGAAGTGCGTGAAATCTTAGGTTATGACGATCCGCCGGCATCGTATATTCAGTTTTTGCTACACGAGCTCACGCCGCTGCGGCTTCCCCGTGAGACGGTGGATACGGTGGTAGTGATCCTGCTGGTTATTCCAACGCTGCTTTCGGCATCCCTCGTCATTCGCGACCGGTGGAGGAAAAAGCAAAGAAACAGCAGGTGAGAACCGCCGGATTCATGGCGCAGCCCCGGGTTACTGTGAAGGCCACTCGGCGTGGGCCGGAAATCCGATGCGGATGTATTGGCGGTGAAGCTCTTCAGCCCGCAACGTACAGTCCGGCTGCGCCAAAAAACAACGGTGTGTATCGTACCGATTGGAACCCGGCTGATTGCAGCACACCCTCCATTTCAGAGGGATTGTAGTATCGCTTCACCGATTCCGCGAGGTACCGGTAGGCCCCCCGGTCCGCCAGGCGTGCAACAAGCTTCCCTACCATGAGCTCCACATACACATCCCTGAAAAATCGAATCAGCCTGGATCCGGGTTGCGAAGATTCAACGATGACCAGTTTTCCGCCCGGCCTCAGCACTCGACGAATTTCTGCAAGCGTCGCACCCATCCGCGGGTTGCGGTAGGTGAGGTTTCTGAAGGCAAAAGAGACGGTAACCGCG
This sequence comes from uncultured Spirochaetales bacterium, assembly GCA_964536145.1. Taxonomy (GTDB): domain Bacteria; phylum Spirochaetota; class Spirochaetia; order ARS1246; family ARS1246; genus JAFGHN01. The sequence goes on from CAZHXC010000627.1 coordinate 1,735, forward strand.
TCAAAGAAATCGGCGTCATAGGGAAGCGCCGCGGCGTCACCCAATACGAACTTTGGGTTCTCCCGATTACCTTTGCGCTTTTCTTCCGCGCGCTCGAGCATCTGGGGGGAGTAGTCGAGTCCGATGACGGTGGCTTGGTCCTCCAGCATTTCGGCAAGCAGGTAGGCAAGATCCCCGGTACCGGTGCAGAGATCGAGAAGGTGCGCCGGATTTG
>CAZHXC010000628.1:0-1938 GCA_964536145.1 uncultured Spirochaetales bacterium
ATTCGGTAAACCACAAACCGTCCTTCCACATAGAACGCACTGGTGAACACCTCCCGAACCATCGATTCGGCTTCATCGCCCACGGCCGCCACCGTCGTGAAGTCATGCACGCCAACTATCCTCGCGGCATAGCTGTTCAACCGCCGCAGGTCGAGGTTGCGCTTCACGGTGAGGCAAAATCTCCTCGCAAAAGGATCCGAGTGTTCCGACGGCAGAATGTAGTACTTATAGATCCGCCGACGCGCAGAATACCTGGCGTGGAACGTTTCGCTTACCGGCAGCGCGCTCACCGCGCGCACGTCCCGCGGGAGGCGGCTGTTTAATGCTCTGGTAAACCTGTCATCCGGGACCGTGGAGTCGCTCTCAAAACTGATCACCTGTCCGTGCGCGTGCACCCCTGAATCTGTTCTTCCCGCCGCTTTGACGCGGACAGGATGGTCGTGAAGCCTGTCCAACGCTTCCTCCACAACCCCCTGCACCGTCCGCTCGCGTCGCTGAATCTGCCATCCGCAGAAATCGGTACCGTCGTAGGAGAGGGTTACTTTCAAGTTACGCTTCGGCATTCGCCCCCTCGATTTCTTCCAGTTCCTTTGAAACGAGTGCGTAAAGCTCCCTGGCCTTATCCAGGATTGCCGAAGGTTTTTGTTTGCTCGCCTTCCCCATTCCAAAAAGCTTGGCTACCGTCGTCTTTGCCTGCTGGAGATCATTCTTCCTGCGCTCCTCATCCTGCCGCGGCCCGTAGTAGAGCGTAAGATAGGAGGAGAGGTAGAGCACACCGTCATAACCGTAATTCCTGTCGACATCGGGGCCGAGATTCGGTACATCGGTAATCGACTGTTTTCCGGACTGCTCGTAATCGAGAGACAGTTTGTAGAAGAATGCCGCCTTTTTGTAGAAGAGCTTTGCCAGATAATCGTAGTTATCGGTCGGTAACTCGCCGTGCAGGTCATTGAAGAGCCACGCCGCCCTGAGCGCGCAGATCGCCTGCTTGACTACCGGACTGAACTCCTTTGGGAAAGCGTCGTAGCACATGAGTGCGAGAACATAGCTCGCGGCACCCTCGGCGGTATCCCTCGGCTCATGAAAGTCGAGCTCTCCGAGTATTTTCTCGACAGCGGACACCCGGTCCTCCACACCGTTTTCCAGAGCGGGCAAACTCGATTCGGGTACGTTGGTAAAATCCTGCGGAAGGGCCGCGTAGTAGCATCCGGGACAGACGGTTATCGGGTAGAGCAAAGGATTGATCTTTCCATACTTCACTGAAGGCTCGTACAATCTGCGTAATTCGGTATTGAGGTTTCCCGCGATGAGACGGCCTCTCCCGGTGAGCAACTCCTCCCTGTAGAACCTGCTTCCGTCAACCGGGCACTCGGTTTCCTTCTTTGAGAAAAAGCTGACCCTGTTTACCGCCTGCTCCGCCATCGTTATGCCTCCAATACCACGACTGCCACGGCGTTGTCACGCTCGTGTGTCAGGGATACAAACGCCGATACCCCGCCAACCTTCCGGAACTGTCGTTCAGCCGAGCCGTGGAGGACGAGATCCGGTTTTCCGTTTGAATCACTGCTGATCCGTATATCCTTGAGCTGCAAATTGTGCAGACCGGTTCCCATCGCTTTCCCAAACGCCTCCTTTGCTGCAAATCGAGCCGCAAGCGAACCGACTGCAGCTCGCCCGCGCGACCGCGCCTCTGCGAGCTCATCGGGATGAAAAAACCGCCTGAGCAAATCTTCCTTGTCGTACCATTTTTCCAGCCTGCTGATGTGTACGATATCTATGCCGATACCAAGAATCATTGGATGACCTCCGGTGATTCAACCGCCTCAATCTCCACGGTAGAAGGCTCGATGGCTATGGGCGTAACACCCGCCGGCGTGCGCGCCGAAACAAGAAGCTCGTAAGTACCCGATGATATGACGGTGCCGCAATCAACCACAA
>CAZHXC010000629.1:0-1937 GCA_964536145.1 uncultured Spirochaetales bacterium
CCTGCTGTTCAGCAGATGGGTGTAGTTGTTGAGGTCATAAGAACCTACAAGCTCCATTTTTGTTTCAGAGGTGCTTTTGTAGACCTGAGCGGTAAAACCTGCCGGGCCGTATGTCGGATCAGGGTCATAATTGAGCCACAGAAGGAACGATTCACCGTTTCCCCAGCTCTTGCCGTTCCATGGGTCGTTCACAAACACATGAATGCCAAAACCACCCATGAGGTCCTCAGTGCCGCCGCTTTCGTACCGGACGTTGAACTCGTACTGCATCTCTCCGGACTGGCGCGCCATCACGTTGATTTTTGCCAAAGGTTCATCAGCATCACTTTGATATAATCTTCCACCCCGTACTTCCCAATCACCATGGGATTTGGGCAGCATGGCGGAAGACGCAAAATTCTCGTGGAAAACAACTGTTTGGGCAAATGCGGTGGCTCCAAAAACCAGAAGGATGACCAGAAAAGCAAGCGATTTTTTCATAATTGATCCCACTCCTAAATCTGTTAGTAACCGATATTGTATGCTTGATTGGGTAACGGTGCAAGGGGTTTTATTAAAAGAATTGCCTATTGGGACGTCCTAACACACGGTGCTCGTGATATTTGTGCTAGAAAAAGGTTAGGACGCCGCATAGCTGCTTTCACGTAGCGCTCAATCGTATTGTTGTACTTCGTTATATTTATACTCGAGGCGAATGCCGGCTTCTTCGAAAAGCTCTTCGGATTCCTTTCCGGCGTGATACTTCCGCTCGCAAACGACCCGGGTAATTCCACAATTGATTATGAGCATTGCACAGGTTCTGCAGGGAGTCATTCTGCAGTACAGCGTTGCTCCTTCGATGGCTATGCCTCGTTTTGCCGCCTGGCAGATGGCGTTCTGTTCGGCATGGACCGTCCTTACGCAGTGTTCCGAGACGGTGCCGTCCTCATGGAGCATTTTTTTCAGCTGATGACCCACGTCGTCACAGTGGGGCAGCCCCTGCGGCGATCCCACATAACCGGTTACGAGCAACTGCCGGTCTTTAGCAATGACGCAACCGCTTCTCCCGCGGTTGCAGGTTGCCCGCTTGCTGATAGCATCGGCCACTTCCATGAAATAATCGTCCCAGCTCGGTCTCACATACTTGTCTTCAGCCATCAGGAACCCTCCGGAACTGATCATACCATATCGTAACAGCGCCGTAACGGCATTATAACGGGTGGAGATTATCAAGACGCCGCTCGGGTGGTTTTGCTCTGCTCGCGCCAGTCACTCACCCGAATTACCGCGGTCGGTTCCTCTGCCATCGGGCGCAGCCATGCGGCGAATGAGCCCGATTGTTCGGCGGGAAAATGCATGGTATGGTGTGTCGATGACCTTACAGGACGCGCTGGGAATTGCCACGGACACCGATTGCTTTCTCACCGGAGAAGTCATCGAGAGAAGCGCTGAAATCTATGAGCGCTATTTTGGCCATGCCGCCGCTTTCATAGTGGCTGATGAAAACACCTATGATGCAGCCGGTCTGCGGGCCGGGCGGGCGTTTGCAGAAGCGGGTATCCCGCTGAAGGAGCCGCTTGTCTTTCCCGGCTCACCGGCGCTGTCCGCCGATTACGGGAATACTCAAGCCGTACGGGAAGCGGTAGAGCTCTGCGGCGCGAACCCGGTCGCCGTCGGGTCGGGGACGGTGAACGACCTTGTCAAAGTGGCGGCTTTCGAGTCAGGCCGGCGGTATATGTGTATCGCTACCGCGGCTTCTGTGGACGGCTACACCGCGCCGGGTGCGTCGATACTCAAAGACGGTTTCAAAAACACTATCTTCTGCCGGGCGCCCCAGGCGGTAATCGCCGACACCCGGGTGCTGCAGTCCGCGCCCGGCGCGATGAGCGCGGCGGGTTATGCCGATCTTGCCGGTAAATATACCGCCGGCGCGGACTGGATTATCGCCGATCTGCTTG
>CAZHXC010000630.1:0-1922 GCA_964536145.1 uncultured Spirochaetales bacterium
CGATAGAGTATGCCGGCGGGCACATGCGACTGAACGGCCGGAAGACAGAAGTGGTGGATGTTCCCGGTACCTACACCCTCGATCCCACCAACGAAGCTGAAAAAGTTGCCGTTAACATGATCGAGCCCGATGATATCGTTATAAACGTCGTGGATTCTACAAATCTGGAAAGGAATCTCAATCTCACTCTGCAGCTTCTCGAACGTGGTAATCCGGTGGTCGTATGCCTCAATATGTGGGATGACGCTGAACACCGAGGCGTATCAATTGACCTGGAAAAACTCGAAAAGAAGCTGGGAGCTCCGGTGGTCCCTACCATAGCTGTTACCGGGATGGGAATCAAACAACTCGTTTCGCGTATAGACGATGCCCAGCCATCCACACCGCAGCCAAGAAACCAGGAAACAAGGTGGCTTGAGATAGGCAGAATCATCCGTGATGCACAAAAGACGGTTCACCGTCACCGGACGGTACTCGAGAAGCTGGAAGATGCGAGTATCCGGCCTGTTACAGGCACAATAATCCTGCTCCTCGTCTTGGCCGGTTCATTTAAGCTGGTCCGAATGGTTGGGGAGGCGATCATCCAGTACGGTATGGAACCGTTTTTCGAAAACATCTATGCGCCGCTTATCATGAGATTGAGCTCCATATTACAGGAACGGCAGTTCCTGCATGACATACTCATAGGAAAGCTCATCAACGGCGAGGTCGACTTCACGCAGTCATTCGGATTCCTCACAACCGGTATCTTCGTCCCGGTAGGGATGGTTTTACCGTACGTCATAACGTTTTACTTTGTTCTCGGGCTCCTGGAAGATGTGGGGTATCTGCCGCGTTTGGCGGTCTTTCTCGATAGAATCATGCACCGGATGGGCCTGCACGGATATGCGATCATCCCGACCATTCTTGGATTGGGGTGCAATGTTCCGGGTATCTTAGCCACCAGGATCCTCGAAGGTAAACGGCAGCGGTTCATCGCAGCGACGATCATATCGATAGGAGTTCCCTGCGCGGCGCTCCAGGCGATGATATGGGGAATGCTGGGCGGGTACGGATGGGAGTACGTGCTCCTGGTGTACGGCGTGCTGTTCATGGTCTGGCTGCTTATCGGTGTCGGTCTGAATAAACTGTTGAAGGGATTCAGCCCGGAACTCTTCATTGAAATTCCCCGGTACCACATTCCTAACCTGAGGAACGTGTTGAAAAAACTCGAAATGCGTATCCTGGGGTTTTTAAAGGAAGCTCTCCCGGTGGTGCTCGTGGGAATACTGTTGGTAAATGTACTCTACACACTCGGTGTCATGGATGCGATTGCCCGATTCACCGCTCCTGTGGTTGTAAAGCTCTTGGGACTTCCGGAAGAAGCCGTCAACGCGCTGGTGATCGGTTTCCTGCGCAAAGATGTGGCCCTCGGCATGCTGGGGCCTCTATCGCTGGATCCGGGCCAGCTCGCTGTAGCATCCGTAGTCCTGGCCATGTTTTTTCCCTGCATCGCGAGTTTTACCGTACTGATCCGAGAGCTCGGATTCATACGGATGTTGCAGTCGACATTGTTGATGCTGGTTTCCGCCGTTGTCACGGGCAGCCTTCTGAATCTGATAGTATAGCCCTCGAAGCGTCGCCGTCTGAAAATCGGCACATCTCTGACCATTCTCTCACTACTTGATATGATAATGAGTATGCACGAAAGAAACTCCGAATCGGAACGCAAAGAGACGGCGCTGATCCGCCGGGTGATCCTCCGGTCCCCAATGTGTCTCTCACCGTTCTGATCCTGCTTGGGGTGTCTGCAGCCGCTACGTTCCTTTTTGGAAAATATGCTCAGCACGTAGGAAAACGCACAGAATCGCCCACATTAATCGCAGAAGGCAAACATCGGCAAATGGATGTGCTTTCCTCCGCGGTAGTACTCGCTTCCGCCG
>CAZHXC010000631.1:0-1915 GCA_964536145.1 uncultured Spirochaetales bacterium
CTCATTCTCTGGTTCAAGGAAGGCAATTCCGCCTACTTCCTGAGCTCTCTACGCCACATTGTACTGCCGGCCTTTGCATTGGGTACTATTCCACTGGCGATTATAGCGCGTACCACACGGAGTAGCATGCTGGAGACCATGCGCCAGGATTACGTGCGAACCGCCCGGGCGGCGGGCATTCCGGAACGACGTGTCATTTTCCGTTATGCGTTGAAGAATGCGCTCTTGCCTGTCGTCACAATAATTGGTATTCAGTTTGGCCTTCTCCTCGCCGGGGCAATACTCACTGAAACGATCTTTGCCTGGCCCGGCATAGGCAGATGGATCTACACGGCCATTTCGGCGCGTGATTATCCTGCCGTACAGGCTGGTGTTGTTGTCGTTTCAGCGGTTTTTGTTTTAATCAACGTTGTCGTGGATATTCTCTATTCGGTTGTAAATCCAAGGATACGGTTACAGTAGGCTTAGTATGTCAAATCGTCTACCGGTACTACTACCCAAAACAGCTCACGAGCCGGGACCCTTTCGCGAGAAGTGGGTCCGTCTCCTCCGGAACAAGGCGGCGATTGCCGGGCTGATAATCATCGCGCTTTTTGTCATTCTCGCTATTTTTGCTCCTCTTGTTGCACCACATGATCCAATCGAACAGAACATCGAAATGCGCAAAAGTCCTCCTTTTACCGAGGGCTATCTCCTCGGGACCGATGAGCTTGGCCGCGATATGCTGAGCCGTCTCATCTTTGGCGCCCGTTTGAGCATGTCCATCGGTATCATTTCGGTGGGTATTGCGATGGTGGGCGGTGTGTTTATCGGAACCATTTCCGGCTACTTTGGCGGGTGGCTCGATGTCATCGTGATGCGGATCATCGATATCATGCTCGCCTTCCCATACGTGTTATTGACAATTGTCATTGTGGCCGTGCTTGGCCCCAGTCTCGGCAACGCGATGGTCGCCATCGGCATCAGCCAGCTTCCGCGCTATGTGCGCCTGGTTCGGGCGTCGGTGCTAGCGGAGAAGGAGACCGATTATGTCCTCGCTGAGCGGAGCATCGGTACCGGCAATATGGAGCTCATGTTCGGATCGATTCTGCCTAACAGTTTAGCCCCGGTAATGGTGCAGGCGACCTTGGGCATCGGTGAGGCCATACTCAGCAGCGCCGCGCTCAGCTTTCTCGGTCTCGGCGCGCAGCCGCCCGCCCCTGAGTGGGGTCTCATGATCGCCTCGAGCCGGGAGTTCGTGACGAGCGCCTGGTGGATCGTAACCCTTCCGGGACTTGCAACACTCCTCGCGGTGCTGGGTTTCAATCTTCTTGGTGACGGGCTGCGGGACGTCCTTGATCCGAGGTTAAAAGAGTAGCAATGAACAATAGCGGAGCGCTCCTTCACATAGAGAACCTACACGTCAGTTTCTACACACAGCGCGGAGTTGTTCGAGCCTTGCGTGGTCTCGACCTCGATATTTCCCCCGGTGAAACAGTGGCCCTTGTTGGAGAGTCCGGTTGCGGAAAGTCGGTCACGGCGCTTACGGTGACCGGCTTGCTCCCAAAGCCTCCGGCCCGTGTGGAAGAAGGTGTTGTCCGTTTTGACGGCCTCGACATCCTCTCACTGAACCCGAAGCGGATGCGAGCTTTGCGCGGTCAGCGGATCAGCATGATTTTTCAGGAACCGATGACCAGTCTCAACCCGGTTTTCAAGATCGGTGACCAGATTGCCGATGTCTTCCGTGTGCATCACCAGATCACCAAGCGGCAGGCATTCGAACGGGCGGTCGCGCTCATAGACATGGTGAAGATTCCCGAACCCGAACGACGTGCCCAGGAATACCCGCACCAACTCTCCGGCGGAATGCGACAGCGGGCGATGATTGCCATGGCCCTCGCGAGCCCTCATCCGGGACTGATTATCGCCGACGAGC
>CAZHXC010000632.1:0-1913 GCA_964536145.1 uncultured Spirochaetales bacterium
GAGGATTGTAGCAGTACCGGCCGTGGTTACTGTGTTCGAGGGTATCCTCACGCACACCCTTTCCAAAGAAGTCGACCGCAGCCTGGATCTGGTAATCAAGCTGAGCCCGCCATGCTTCCATCAGATCCTTAAAGGAAGAGAACCCCTTTGGATCACCGGTATCCGGTCCCAACTTCTCGCGGTGCATGATCGAATAACCCCGATTCATTGCCAATTCGAGGTAGAGCAGGAAATTGATACCCCGGACGAGCTCCTGATCGGACTTGCCCTGGATCATCGTTTCCCAGCAATTGGAATTGGCGTAGTCCCTCGCGTCCTCCGCCGGCACGCCGAGATTCTCATATGCGGGGATGATGACATCGTCATTGTCGATATACGGCATACCGCCGCCGTTTTTGATCACCTCCGCGGAGCGGCGGAAAAACTCAGGCGGCGAGTTCCTGTGAAGCCTGACGGTTGTCACCGGGCTGGTGAGAGAGAACTTCTCCAGCGAGTTGAGGCAAATGTAGGAGAGCTCATTGGTCCCGTCTTCACCATCAGGGCGAATACCTCCTAAGAGGATATTCTGGCCAAAGTGATTGATAGCGTCCGCCGCATCGTCGAGAAAAGAAAACCTGGTCCGATGGCCCGCCTGCCAGACCCAGGCGTTTGAAAGGCTCTCATCGACAACGTTCAACTTTGCGGCTCCGGTCCGATCCCTGCTTTCGGTCAGCACCTGTCGTTTCGTCTCCGCCAATTCATCATAGAAATTGTCCCGGCAAATCTGGGCTCGATCGTTGAACCTGAGCCAGAGACAATCGATGAGCTCCTGCGCCTGATCGAGGGATATGCGGCCCTTCTCGAGATCCACCTTCAAAAACGGATAGAGGTACTGATCGAGCCTGCCCGCGGGGAGGTTGGTACCGGTGGTAAAAAACGCGTACTGCAAGAACCAGACCGACTGAACCGCTTCGTGAAAGCTTGAGGCCGGAAACTCGGGCACCCTGCGGCATACCGTGGCGATCCGCTCGAGCTCTTTCCGTCGCTTCGGCTCCGTTTCGCTCTCAGACTGTCTCTCGGCTAAATCCGCATACCGGTGCGCCATGGAAACAACCGCGGAGAGTTCCCTCTTCATTGCGTTGAGGTAGTCAATCTTGCGGCGCAACGCCTCGCCGTCGGAACCGTTGTCGTCGAGACGTCGCCGCAGCTCCGATATCTTTGTATCGATTTTTTTGACAATCCCCGAAACGCCCAACTCGAGGAGCCGGGGATAATAGGGTGTCTTGTGGGCAAGCTTGCCAACCTGCTCGGCGCCGCTGTAACAGATATCCTTGTACTCCTCGTCGGTGATAAACCACGGGAGAGTCACCCTGACCACTACACCGTCTTCGAGTGTATTTCCTACGATCAGATCGTCCTTTTCGATATCGATGGGCATTTCAAGAAGCGCCTTTTCAAAAGCGAGAGCGTGCCGCAGCTCAACCGGGAGCTGCGCAACACCATCCTCTTCAAAGACGCTCAAACTCTGTCCCCATCTCTTCTGCCCCGTCGCCATGCGCTCTTTGAGCGCTTCATACAGGCTCAACACTCTTGGTGTCATCTCTTTTAGGGAAGTCTCGTTTACGATATTCTTTACAGATGCCGGACTACTCACGGTTACGCACCTCCTGCTAACAGCTCCCTATTTTACAATATATCGAAATTATCGTCACGCCCACTGATTTGACACGATTTTTCAGTAACTCTACACTGTCACTCTTAAGACGCTGCACGCGCGTTGCACAAATGCGCCGTGTACACGGAGGTACAAATGACAGACGCCGAAAAAACAACACTACTTGGAAAGGCGTATGAGCTTGGCTTTACATACGAAAAGGAATACGGCGGTTGCGCACAGTGCGTATTTGCCGCATTGCAAGATGTGCTGGACCTGC
>CAZHXC010000633.1:0-1912 GCA_964536145.1 uncultured Spirochaetales bacterium
GAGTAAGATTCAGATATTTCGTACCTATTCTTGTACAATTCTTTCTGGAACTACCCGCCTTGTGGGAACCTTGTCGCTGTCGGTTTGCGGAGCCTGTAAATCTCGCCGGTTACCTCGTCTGAATTCTAACCGCCGTCTTCCGGCTACCTCTTCCCATCAACAGATCCGCAACTTTGGTCGCGGCTTCAAATACAAAGACGGTTCTTGTTTTTTCCAAAAATGGCCATTCCGTGGCAGCCCTACACGCCGCCGTTCGTGCAGGGCCTCATCCGGCCAAGGCCGAATCTGAGGTCGACGAGACTTTCGTCCCTGAGTAGTATTGGCCTTATCTACGGGCTAACGCCCATCTTCCCGTTTCCGGAGAAACCGCACCGATCGCCGAGATGCTCACCCGCATTCAAGACTCTGAGCCCGCTCTCACATAGCCACTCTTCCCATGGTCGTCTGCGCCGGAAGTCGGATAGTTCGTCATAACAAAGTTGCCACGATTGTTTGATCCGCTGTTGAAGTAGGCGCGCTTCTCTGTATGCCCGAGTTCTCCTCTATTTGATCGCTGAGATGTAAAAATATCTCTGGAGAAAAAAAGGCTTGAGGAATTGTGTGCAGCAGAATATCATCAGTGAATTATGAAAAGAAATACGATTAGCGTTTTTCGTTGTGCGGCAATAGTCATGTCGGCTTTGCTGTTGTTTGGAAGCTGCGCGACCACGACAGTGCCATACGATGGCCGACTTCGAGCCGAACCGAGCGGAAACATCAACATTCTTATGTCCAGGGCTGCACCTCAGGTAAGCGTTGTCGTTGATGATAGAATATTGGTGGACGCACGGGTCTGGGGAACCCGGCGCGTAGACATTGAAAACGTGCCCCCAGGCGAACACCGCGTTAGGGTATTTGCAAACAGCTGGCAGTTAAGTGGTCCTATAGACTTCTCGGATACTGTCGATGTTTCCGAAAGAGGCAATGTGCCTGTGGTCATACAGGTTTCTCCTTACAGTACACTCTACTGGATATACCTCATAGGCGTGGGAATCGTATCGGCGTTGCCGACGATAGTGGTCGTTTCCTACTAGCACGACCGAAGCGATTGAACATACCCATAGTGTAACCAGGCAGCTCAACAACTCGAAACAGGCCTGCCCATAGTGCAGACAGGTTGCCGCGATACGACGGTTAACATGCGGATCAGAGCATTTCTCGATGGGGCTCCAACATCTCCTCTGATTCCCCGACGCCGAGCCCATCTACCGACCCGGCCCTTTTTCTCAAAATCGCGCTTCTATCAAATTTCAAAGGACGCATAACCCGCCCTCTGTCCGCCTTCTGAGGACCATTTCACCCTTGGGCCGCCGGAACGGCGAACGTTAGCTCAACCGGCCATCCGAAATTCGTTTCACTTGGTTGAGCCGGATTCCTCGTCCTTCGTGGCTCGGCGAAGCGATTGAGGGTATCCTGTGGCATGGACCCCGTGGGTGCGAACTAAAGGGTAAGATATGGGAATTGCTTATGTTCTTTGAGTCTGCTGCTTCAAACATCATGCTTCTTTTGGGAAGAATTAACCAAAACCGACCAGGAAGAATACACGGGGGGCTGGTGCCGCAATCTTACAGCCGCCGCGACCGTAAACGGCCCCGGTTTTCACCCGTCAAGACCCGGCGCGGGTGGGGGCGCGCCGGGCCGATCTCGAACGGATTATCGCAGGATGAACGATTAAGAACCTCCCATAGAGCCGCGCCCTTACAGTTATCGAGCAACCGGTTTATCGAAATTCTTTTATCCTCCCAGGCCACACTCGCTCGAAGTCGCGTCTCGCACCGGCGAACGCGAGCGCCTCAGGACAGGACGCAGGCGAGCATCACGTATCAGCAGACTTCGACGTTCACACCGGGGAGCCGCTGACTGATTACGGTCG
>CAZHXC010000634.1:0-1155 GCA_964536145.1 uncultured Spirochaetales bacterium
GCACTCTGGGCGGATTCCGGCACCGTCAATTCGGCGTTCCCGGAAATCGAAACGCTCGCCGCCTCCTGTCGCTTCAGAGATTGCACGCACTCCAGAGAACCCGGATGCGCGGTGAGGGCTGCTGTTGAATCCGGTGAGATCGAGCAGAGCAGGTACGAAAGTTATATCGACTTACAGAAAGAGGTAGCGTATCTGCGTTCCCGCCGGGATGAGAAGAGCCGTAAGGAGTACAACGCCGCGTATAAGGCGCGGGGGAAGGAACTTGCCCGCTATATCAGGGATGTTAAGAAAAACGGTAAGCGACAATAGAAACGGATGATGCGCCTGCGATCAGTGATCGCAGGCGTTTTCACCGTTTTGTAAGTTACCCTGCAGGTATGCGGTTGCCAGGTTTTCCGGTGTTTCCCGCGGCCCGCCGACAACTACCTCAATTCCCTTCGCATCAAAGAGATCGCGGGCACGTTGTCCCATTCCACCGGCAACTATGAGATTTACGTTCCGTTCGGCAAGCCAGCCCGGAAGAAGCCCGGGTTCGTGGGGCGGAGCTTCCACCACCGTTGTGCCGGTGATGCTTCCGTCGCCGTCGGTATCGATCAGTGAAAAAGTCTCGCAATGTCCAAAATGCGGTGATAAGACGCCGTTAACTACAGGAACAGCTATTCTCATGGAGTCTCTCCTCTTTTGTATGTTTGACTACCCGGGCGCCGCACGCCCGCTACCGGCACTCCGGCCACGGCATGCCGGTAACCGGAGTGCCGCCGGCCGTAGAGCGGGGCTGCTATCATAAGATATTGATAATAATTTTCACTGTCAATGGCTTGGCAAGCGACTGCCCGGCGGACGCGGGTCGCCTCACCGCGGGGCTACTTCTACATTCTGGAGTATGTCTTCTGAACGTACTGAATCCAGAAATCTCTGAAGAAGATGAGAAGCGGAATAGCAAGCAACACACCGACAACACCAAAAAACTGCGCGCAAAAGAAAATGGCGATGATGATGGCAAACCAGTTGAGCTTCATCCGTCGTCCCTGTATACGCGGAGCGAGGACCCAGCTCTCTATCTGATTGGTTACGATAATCACCGCCAGCACCTTGACGAGCCCCCAGATACCAACCCGGGTAAGTCCGACGAGCAGCGCAGGTATGCCTGCGATT
>CAZHXC010000634.1:1165-1903 GCA_964536145.1 uncultured Spirochaetales bacterium
CACACCCAGAAACGGTATGAAGTTCGTGATACCCGCAAGAAAGCCCAGGAACAGGGGGTACGGTATACCCGTAATCAGCATCCCGAGGCCCATCATAGCCCCAACCGCCGCGGCGATGACCACCTGTCCGCCGATAAAGTGACGAAGATCGCGGTAGAACGCCGAGACGAATGAATACGCCTTCTCGCGCCCGGACCGCGGGAAAAACCGCCAAAGATTCGCTTTGAGCATCGGGAGCAAGGTAGTGAAGTAGGATGCGGTGATAACGAAAATCAGTATGGCCGATGTCGTATCCGGAACCCGCTGTACCGTCCAGTTCAGAGCGTCGCCGCCCAGGCCGGCGGCCTGTTGGCCAAGACTCGAAAGAAACGAATCGGTGATGTCCACAATCCTCTCGACTACCGCTTCGTTTCCGCTGTTGAACAATTCGCGAAGATCAAAGTTTCTCACACCATTTACGATGAGATCAAAGAGCCGTCTGCCTTCATCGATAAGAATCGGAATGATGAGGGAGATCCCTACCACGAGAATCGCAAAAATGAACACGCTCGAAATAACGACGGCGAGCTTGTAGGAGACGAACTTCACTCTTGAAAGGGCCCGTGCAGGAACTTCGATGATCATCGAAAGATACCAGCCGAGGGTCAAGGCACCGAGCACACTCGGCGAAAGCTTGAACAGTAATATGAAAACGGCAAAGTACAACAAGAAGACCCACATGGAGGGATCGGCGGGCCG
>CAZHXC010000635.1:0-1900 GCA_964536145.1 uncultured Spirochaetales bacterium
ATCTTCGGGCGGCGGAACCCGATCATAGACAACAATCCGGCCGGCTTGCAGGGGGGGCGATGGTTCACGCAGCTCTCTGATAATTCGAGATCCCAGGAAACCCGATCCGCCGGTAATACAGATGCTTACCCTTTGTTTCATGTCACGCTCCTCCTGCTGCAGTTGCCGCCTCAGAACTCATGGGCGCTCGAGGCTTTTCTGAAGGCGGCGGTCAATGTAGACTGAGTCGTTGCCAAAATCATCGGAAGGATTACCGCAATGCGCAAATACATCTTGCTGTTTCGCCCTGAATATCCTGAGAGTCACAGCTCTTTTGCCGAACGCATCGGCAAAAAACTGTCTACTGTTGCTTTCGACAACAGGATTACCGATCTCCGGATGAGCTATACGACCGGGAAATGTCCACCGTCGCTTCTCCCGCTGCGGGAGGGGCCCGTTGTGTGTGTCTCGCTGCGATGCAAGGCCGATGGCCCGGAACTCCTCGGTGATCTCGGCTTGACTCTGATCGAGGGGTTTGTCGAGGCGTATGAGGCCGATGAGGCGCTTCCGGTGTCCTACACGAGAGAGTGGACCGCCGGAGAAACCACGCCGGGTGTTTGCCTGCTTACGCTCTTTCACCGCAAGCGGGCCATCGATTATGAAACCTTCATTACCCGCTGGCACCAAGGCCACACCGCGCTCTCGCTCAGATTCCATCCGCTCTGGCACTACAACCGCAACGTGGTGTGCCGGATAGACGAGGCGGCCATGGGAGTCTCCAGCTCCGCCGGGCCCGGGGCAGGGGGCGCCGGGCCCGGCCCCGTAGGCGCAACGGGTGCCGGCAAGACCCCGGGCGGCCCCGCCCCAACGGCGCGCAATCAACCCTATGACGGCATCGTCGAGGAGCACTTTCGCCTGAGAAAGGATCTTCTGAACCCCTTCAGGTTCTACGGGAGGCCGCATATCATCATCCCCCGGATGATCAGGATTCTTATCGATATTCTCGGATTTATCGATCTCCGCAGGATTGAAACATATCTCGTCCGCGAAACCATCATCAAAAGCGCTCGCTGAGCAGCCGCTCGCTCTCTTCCCAGAGTCGCCGGCCGGTCTCCGGGTCCTTCGCCCGCGGGTCTTTCTCTTTCCGGTTCATCAGATGCAGGTAGAGCCCGTTCTTTCCTTCAACCTCCCGCGAGCAGGCGAGATACACCACCGGTTCGGCGGCACGGGCCGGAGACCTGAAGAAGAGACGAAATACAAGGGAGAGAAGCGGCTGCACCACCGCCGGCGCCTCACGGGCAATCCGGGAGCTCACCGGACCGGGACACAGCGTAAACACCGACGCACGTACTCTGCCGTCCGGATTCACCCTGCGGGAAAGCTCCTCGGTGAAAGTTGTCAGGAGCAGCTTGGAATAGCCGTAATAACGCATCGCGCCCTTCATGGTATACGGCTCAACGGTCATGAATGAATCGATATGCATGTCCGGGCTGCTGCGGTGGGCTTCCGATGAGACGAAGATCAGGCGCGGTATGCGCGGCGCCGGGGCTGCATCGGCATCAATCCGGATACATCCATGGTCGATGAGCTTCCGTACGAGCAGATACTTGGCGAGGTAGTTTGTCTGCAGCATCTCGTCATAGCCGTTCGCACTCAACCGGTGCCCGGAGGCAACGGCGCCGGCGTTGAATACGGCAATGTCGATTTTCTCATCTCGTCCGGCAAGCCTGCGGACAAACTCTTCAACCGAATCGAACTCGAGAAGATTGATTTTCTCAGCGATCACTTCTCCCGTACTCGAGCCTGTTGCCGCCGCCGGCGCGGATGCAGCCGTGGAACCGTCCTGGCCCTCCGGCGATTGACAGGACCCCGCCCCGGGTTTGAGATCGGCTGCGCGGTCCCGGACCTTCGCCTCGAGCTC
>CAZHXC010000636.1:0-1893 GCA_964536145.1 uncultured Spirochaetales bacterium
GAGAATCACTCATTCTGGTTTTTGCGGTAATCGGGGAGACGAGGACGATCATGAAGGCGTAGAGCATGGCCACAAGGAGAGCCGACCCGATGATGCGATTGACGCTGACGGAAGCCGAGTGTCTGGCAAGAGCTTCAATCTTCTTCATGTCTTCTTCAGCCACAATCATACCGCTCTTGACAACTCGTTCGCCCCGTATCAGCTCGTTGACAATCGGGCTGACCTCCTTAGCCGCGTTACTCCGCTTCACCTGCGTGAGCTCATCATCATAAAAGGCGTTTTCCTCGATGAACGCGGTGACGACATCAACAATGACTCCGTGATTCTTTTCTTCGACGCCCCGCTTTGCGAGCTCCGCCTTCACCTCTTCCCGCAATTCGCCTGTTTCTATGATTGATTCAGCCGGAACAACCTCCCGCGTGGTTTCCCCATTTAGCTTTCTTACGATTTCAATCGTATCAGCCGCCGTAGGCACGGTCTCATCGAGATCCGTAACTACCCCTCTTTCGAGAAAGTCTTCGAGCACCACACGGCTCTCGTTCAGATTGGGTAACACGTTTCCCACTTCGAGCATCTTTTGCACCTGCTCAAAGGAGATTACCCCCGGTTGCGAGGCTTGTAACTCCAAATAGACCTTGTCCGCAGACGAGCTCTTTGTCCGTGCCTCGGTAAGGACGCTGGAAAAATTTGAAAACCGTGCGAGGCTCCGGTTTGACAATTCTTTGTTGAGAACAAAAACCGGACTCACCAGCGCCGTTAGCGCCTCGGTCTTGAGCTTGGTTGCCTCTTCATCGATATAGGTAATGTCCTTATCTGCGTAGAGATCCTGCGGGGCCGGCTTTCCAACTTCGAAATCGGCAAATTTCAGTCTGGTAAAAACGGCGCCAAACTGCGGCGCAAAGGAAATCAGGAACACGTGTGCAATAAAGAAAGCACCGATCGAGATAAGCCGGATTTTGCCTGAACGCGGCATCCGCGAGAAGGACTTAGCAACGCCCGAGACTCTTTCAACTATTCTGCGATTCATATGCCTGTACGATTTTCTGAACCAGTGGATGTCTTACAACATCGGTTGCCGTAAACTCGATGACGGCGATTTCCTTCAAATGCGCAAGGATTTCGCGCGCATGGAGGAGTCCTGATTGCTCCTTCTTTTCCAGATCTATCTGCGTGACATCTCCGGTAATAATCGCCTGTGCTCCCTCACCAAGTCTTGTAAGAAACATTTTCATCTGTTCCTTTGTGGTATTCTGTGCTTCATCCAAAATAATATACGCGTCCCGCAGACTCCGGCCACGCATGTAGGCCAACGGCGCTATCTCAATAATACGCTTTTCTTCGAGCCTCGTTATCATCTCATAATGAACAAACGAGTCCATTGCATCATAGAGCGGCCGCAGATACGGGCTTATCTTCTGGGTGAGATCTCCTGGAAGAAAACCGAGGCTCTCGCCTGCTTCCACAACCGGCCGGGTCAACAGTAATTTTTTTCGCTTCTTCGCCGTTATTCCCTGTAAAGCGTGTGCGACGGCCAGGTAGGTCTTGCCCGTACCGGCAGGACCGATGCAAAACACCAGATCATGATGCTGCATCGCCTTGACATATTCCGATTGTTTCCGGCTTCTCGGGAATACCTTTACCCCGGAAGGAAAAACGATGTCGTTTTTCAGTGTCTTCACGGAGTTTGATTTCTCATTCGTCAGAGATTCAAACAGCGGCCGGATAGATCCGCGGCCGGGTATTTGCCCTTCGCGTATCTGCTCTTCGAGCTGCGCCACGATCCTTCGAAATAGCGTGCGCTTGGATTCGTCGTCGGACTCCAAAACCAGTTCGTTGCCGCGGGAGAGAACTCGTGCCCCAATGAGCTCTTCTATAGCCGATAGATTGCTGTCA
>CAZHXC010000637.1:0-1885 GCA_964536145.1 uncultured Spirochaetales bacterium
TGGCATCGCAGATTGTCTTTTCACGATCGTACATCCGGATGTCATGCCCCTCGATTCGTTCATCTACGATGCCGAGATTGTATCTCGTCTTCCCGAATGAAAACCTGCGTGTTGGAGGAAACTCCCCGTCGGGCATGGATCGTAGTGTCCCGCGGCGTACGGCATCCCAAGACGACCGACCATCCGATCAAGATGGTCACTTTCTCCGGCGAAGCATTTACCGCAGGAATCGAGGAGCATGAAATCGAAAGCCTCATCGTACACGTCTGCTCGGCGGCAAAGACAGTGGCGGACTGCTTCAAATATCGGAATAAAATTGGTACCGATGTCGCGGTAGAAGCCCTCCAGGAAGCTCTGCAAACGAAAAAGGCAAACGCTGACGAGATCCTTCACTATGCAGACATTTGCAAAGTCCGGAATATCATGATGCCGTATCTCGAGAGCGTACTCCAATGAGATCTCTCCCTAAGAATGTTCCGGCGGTTGAGTGGGCAGCGTGAAGCAAGCAACAATCACGCTGTAGGACCGCAGGTTGTACTCAGAATAGGACATACGAACAAAGTTCATAACGACCGCAATCGTTGAGCCAAATGACGAGTCGCATTCGGTCGGCGCCGATATGCAACAGGCGTTGGAGTACGCCCAGATACTATCAACTTGTGGCGGTCAACCGCGCAACCGAGACCATCGCCAAAGGCCGCAAACGCGTGCTTCTCATGATGGTCACCGGAACCGGCAAGACCTTCACCGCTTTTCAAATCATCTGTCGGCTGTTGAAGTCAAGAACCGTCAAGCGTGTGTTATTTTTCGCAGACAGAAACGTGCGGATCGACCAGACGAAGACAAACGATTTCCGGCCGTCTGGTAAACAAATGACCAAGATCACCGGTCACAATGAAGTTTGGAGGAGCGAAAACGGCAGCACCTGGGCTCAGGTAACTTCTTCACCAGATTGGACCGCTCGAACAGGTCATTCCTGCTTTTTGTATGATGATAAGATGTGGGTTTTGGGCGGAAAGTCTATGTCCGGCGGAGATAGCCTGTTAGATGATGTTTGGTATAGTGAAGACGGTATCATCTGGGAAGAGAAATCTTCGGATGTAACATGGGATGCTAGATATTTGCATTCAAGTGCTGTTCTTAACGGGAAGATGTGGGTAATCGGCGGCAGGGGTTTAAACGACAGTTTGTCCTCTTATACATATCTCAATGATACTTGGTGGAGCTGGTAGGCAGACGGCTAAGGCCGTGGGTGCGCCTGAACACCTGGGCATTTTCGTCGATCACCGCCGACACACCGAGCAGGCTGTCCAGTGACTTCTACCGTGGGAAAGTGCCCGAGGCCTTTTCACACCTCAAGGTGAGTCACCGGGAGGGTTGATCGGGCAGTGTTTGTCTTCATAGTCGAATATAAGTTTGCCTAATCCTGCTTGGTCAACTCGATGAACTCAGCGGGGCTAACGATGCGAAGTGGCGTCGAAGTAAGTACCTGAAGATCCTTGTTACCGCTCAAAAGACAATCGCACTCTGCTTCTATTGCGGATACAAGTATTGGTAAGTCATCAGGATCACGAAGGTCAGGGTGCTCTGTGGGGTCCATATTCTCCGGAGGTCTAACCGCTTCATAGGTGAGCGCATCCATAAAAGAGTCGAGCGCCGGAATTTTGTCTTGAAACTTGCGTTCGAAGACATCGTAGAGTTAGCTGATTGTGTGATCGGATAGAACCAAATGGTGATTCTCCACAACATCGGCGAAGGCCTTCGCCGCAGCGCCTCCCGGGAATAGTATCGCCGATAGGACGACGTTAGTGTCGACGAGTACGCGCAAAGCGGCTTACCGGGTAGTCCGCTTCTTACGGCCCTGCTTCACGAGCTTGACTACATC
>CAZHXC010000638.1:0-1884 GCA_964536145.1 uncultured Spirochaetales bacterium
GTGCAATCGATATGATAAATGTCTTTGAATGACCGTTAGGGATTGTGGTAGTGTCTTTGAAACGCGGCTTTTAAGCGCGGCGCCTTGAGGGGCGCGCGGTCTTGCGGTTTTGGAGCACGGAGGAGCTTGTATGGAGAGAATTGGATTTATCGGCGCGGGGAATATGGCTGAGGCGATTATCAGAGGAATTATTGAGTCCGGGGTGCGCTCGCCGCGTGGGATAATCGCTTCTGATATCCGGCCGGAGAGGCTCGAATATCTCGAATCGGAGTACGGTATAGAAACTACAACGGACATCCGGAAAACGGCGGCAGGCTCGTCGATCCTTTTCCTGAGCGTCAAGCCGCAGAACATGGGCGAGGTGACCGGGAGTATTTCAGGAACGCTGTCGAAAAACAGCTGTGTTATTTCGATTGCCGCCGGAATCACAACCGACTATCTTGCAGGCAAACTTGGTGATGCCCCAATCATCCGCACTATGCCGAATACACCGGCGATGGTGGGAGAAGGTATAACCGCGATGTACAACAGAAACGCTGACTCAAGCGTCGCCTCGAGCGTCATGGAGCTTCTCAGAGGCGTCGGGAAGACGGTGGTAGTAGAAGAGGAGGCGCTGCTCGATGTTGTCACCGCGGTGAGCGGCTCGGGGCCGGCCTATTTCTTCCTGCTGATGGAAGCGATGAGCGCGGCGGCAAAGAGCCTTGGTCTTCCGGATGAAACTGCTGATAAGCTTGTCTGCCAGACGGCCCTGGGGGCGGGAAAGCTCGCCACGTTAGCTCTCGAAAAAAATGAAACCCCCGCGGATCTCAGGCGGAAAGTGACCTCACCCGGCGGTACAACGGAAGCTGCGATTGCGCATTTTCAGGAGAAAGAGCTCTCCGGTATCGTTATGGAGGCGGTCAGACGCGCGAGGGATCGCGGAAAAGAGTTGTCCGGCAGCACGTAAGACTCGGTGGGGCTGTTCCGGCGGGACTTCAAACGGGGTGCAAACGGTAGACGGTCCGGCGTCGCGGCCTTGATATTGCCTTGTTAGTCAATATTCGATCGTTTATAGTTGGTTGGTTGTGAGCACTATTCCCGGAGTGACGCAGCGGGTGTTGTTTAACCTGCTGTACTCGCTCTATTTTGCACTCTTTCTCTCTGCCTTTGGGGTTTCAGGCAATCTGATCGTTGGTGTGTGCGGTGTGGGCATTATCGCTTGGATGAGGAACAGCTTCTTACCACATACCACCAGAATACGTATCTCGGTTACGCTGACTCGACGCCCCGGTATCTTCCGTTATTGAGAGTGAAGCACCGGAGCTACGAGGATGGATGGTTAGGGAGGTAACAGCATGGCGAAGGAAAAGGGAAAACGCTCGGAATTTACACAGCGGGTGATAGATGTTATCTCATCGATTCCATTCGGCAAGGTGGCGACCTACGGCGCCGTTGCGGCGGCGGCGGGCAATCCTCGCGGTGCGAGAGTTGTGGTGTGGGTGCTCAACTCCTCCTCCGAACGGGAGGATCTTCCGTGGCACCGGGTCATTAACAGCAAGGGGGGCATATCTCTCAAACCGGGTTATGGCTTTGAGCTCCAGAAACAACTTCTGGAGTCCGAGCGCATAGAGGTAAGTGAAGAGGGATATGTCGATTTGAACAAATACTTCTGGCGCTCGAGGTAGCCGGCGAGAACGGGACTAATCTGATAACTGTGGCTTTGACATCGGCATAGCGCACATAAGGCATTATGTTCTTAAGTTTGCCCTATAACCACTCCGGATAGCGCGGCTCACTCTTCGCAACGTCCTGCCCGGTGTAACACTTTATGTCGATCACCGGAGAACCGTCAAACGCATCGATCCGGTCTATTTCAAGCCGATTCCCCTCAACAGAGAGCAATTG
>CAZHXC010000639.1:0-1871 GCA_964536145.1 uncultured Spirochaetales bacterium
AACAGATTGCAGAAATTTACTTCCCTTATATTTCAGGCATCCAGATAGGAGAAAGCCCCAGGGATGATTTTATTTTTTTTGCCTCCAGATACGCGTCTGTGGGGGACCCTTCCACATAAATCACCACGTTTTCTATAGAAGGGAAGTTGTAAAGTACCGTTTTCCTTATGCCTGCAAGCATTTCCGGGAAGGAAAGCCGCCTTCCCGGTTCGGCGAGATGTGCCGTGAAATCAAGATAGAGTGTATTATCCCGAAGCAGAACCGCGTTAATCCGGGTTCCTTTGGGCACCGTCTCGTCGAGACGCAGCCCGATAGGACCAAGCGCGAGCTCCTTCAACAGCGCACTCAGCGATTCTTCCGTATCACCGGTATGATAGATATCTCTCGCCTCTCCTATCCACTCACGGGTGATCTCCGAGGGGAAGAAGAGAATGTACCTGTCGGTTCTGTCGGGATTCACGAGAAAGAGAATGAGTGAAAGTAAAAATGCGGCCAGAAAAGCGGAGGACCAAATTATGAGATTTCGAGTGCGTATTTCCAATCCACACCTCAAGCCTGTGTTATTCAGCGGCGATCGCCGCCTTCGAATTCTTCAATGAACGCGGTGACGCCATTATAGAGCCCGACGGCCATTTTCCGCAAGTGAGACCGCTCGGACATGCGTTTGGCTTCAGGGATGTTGGTGACAAAACCAAGCTCAACGAGAACAGACGGCATCTTGGCGTTTCTTACGACAAACCAGCTTTCCTCCTTCAAACCCAGATTTCTACTTAAGCCTCCGATGGTAGTGTCTAATCCGTCAAGGATGTGCTGGGCGAGAAGTATACTTTCAACGGTAAACTCCTCATCTTTCATTGAATTGAGAATCTGACGCAGATCCTCCTCTTCGGCGCTGATTATGCTTTCGGAAAGAAGATTGCCTCTTCCGTACTCCGGAGGAAGATACCAGACTTCATAGCCGTAGGTTGCGGAGTTGAGAGAGGCATTCGCATGGACGGAAATGAATACTATCGATTCGAATTCGGACTCGAGTTCTATGACGTTTGCGACTTCAACACGCTCCTCCAACCTGAGATAGGTGTCGTCGCTCCGCGTAAGGATGATATTCTTTGCCGGAAACCGCTCTTCGAGCATCTTTTTCAATTCGAGAGAAACATAAAGAACTATATCTTTTTCCACGAGGCTTATGGGTTCGCCGTCAACCACATGGCTATGATTGGTGCCGGGGTCTCTTCCACCATGCCCCGGATCGATTACCACCCAGCTGATCGTCGGGCCCTCGGTTGCGGCCAAACGCGGGAAGATCTCTCTCAGGAAAGCAGCCGCGGAATCGGTTGCGAGGAGAGCGCCGTTCTGCAATTCTATGCTGCCGGATTTGCTTTCTTCTCTGTGATCAATCACAAAGGAGTCGGTCGCAAGAGTGAAAGTGACTTTTGTGCCTCCCCGTGCCAGCGTACCGATCTTTCTGTAGGGCTCCCATCTGAAATCGATGTCCAGCTCATCGGCGAGATCGATGAGTGGGACGCTATCCGCCCAGGGTTGCACAGCAACAAAAGCCGAAAGGAGAAGTAAAAAAAAGGTTATCAACCTAGCCACTGCAAGACCTCTGCTCGTTTATCTCTATCGGCTGCGAGCCGAATGAGCGAATCCAGAACCCATACGCCGCCCTGCGCGCCGCCGCGGAGGAACGCCTTCCAGAAAATCCTGCCCACGGCGGGCGCATCGCTTTCGCGCCGGCAAAACGGCACCGCCTGAAATCCTGTTATCGAGAGAATTCGTTCAAACGCCTTGCGGATTCCTTCCCCGTGCCAGTCGGTAGATGGCTCCGCATCAAGCTCGGGCAGCGTGATGACGCTTCGGGCGGTCACCGC
>CAZHXC010000640.1:0-1863 GCA_964536145.1 uncultured Spirochaetales bacterium
ATCCGCTTCCGGTCAAGTCGACGCTCATCGGAGACCAGGAGCTCGACCTTAATGCGTTGCGTAACGACTTGGTCCGCAGCCGCGAGTTGGACGTCAAAAATGCCGTGGATTACGTTCTCCTCGCTTCCGAGCTCTACGAGTCCGGGCAGGATGACAGATCGAGGTTCTTCGTTACCGATCGAGCTGAAAAGTCGCGGTTTCATGGTATTCACCGACTGCGAGGATATACCGGACACCGCGTACATCGGAGGCCGCCCGACATCGCCTATCTATTTTCTCCAATTGATGGTCCGGTACGGAATGGTCTGGGGACGTATTCGCCCGGGAGACGACCATGAGATGGGGCATTTCCTTGAGGAGGATATGCCCGGATTTCTGATAATTCGCCGGGATCTTGACCCGTTGAAGTATGTGATTACTCTCGGATTGATGAAGCTCGGGGCGCCGGCGGTGGTACCGTCGTCGTTTCCGTTTCCCTACGGCCGGCGGGTGGTTGCCGACACGGCCGAAGAGATCGTCGCACGAGGAGTCGCTTTCCCGAATCTGCGGGTCCGATACTATGAGGATGAGATCATCGAGCTCCCGGATTACTGCAATCCGGCATATGCGCGTGAGCAGATCGAGGGAGGCCTCAAATACGGCGGAACACCGGACTCCTTTTTCTGTCTCCGGGCTGAGCCGATGGATGAGAGCATCGGTGGCCTTCGCATCCACGAGTCGATTGAACCGGGAAGTCCGGTAGGGATCTCGGTGCATCTCACAGATGACCGGCTCACCGATGATCTCGCCGAACTGCTTGAGCGCGAGGCGCTGAAAACGCTCAACTTCATCTCGGGGATCAGCGCGAGCGTTCAAGACGATGTGCTTACGATTGTCACGGAACACGGCCATCCCCTCGATTACTCGACCATCGAAGAGACGATTCGACTTGGGCTCCGGTTGAAGTACCCGCGACTCACGAACATCTCTGTGGCGGTCATTGTCGATCCGGAAGTCCTGCGTACCGAGGGCGATCGTGTTCTCAAGTACAAACGCGCGCGGACGGATTTGATTGAAAGTATGACCGAGGAGAATACCGACACCTTCTGCGTCTGCACCGAGTGCCGTCCGTTTTCACTCGAGCACACCTGTATCATCACACCTGATCGCGTACCGATGTGCGGAAGCCGAAACTACTACACAGTCAAAGCATCGGCTCTGTTTGGACTCTCAAGAGTGCCGAACAAACGGCAGAGCGAACGTGATCTACCGCTCACTACCATCGTCTTGAAGGGCGGAACCCTCGACGCCGAGCGCGGCGAGTATGAAGGGTCAAACGATGCGTACCGTCGTATGACCGCGGGAAAGCTTTCGCGGGTCTACCTACATTCGGTGCGCCAAACGCCGCACACCTCCTGCGGGTGCTTCCAGAACCTGGCATTCTGGATCAAGGAGGTAGGGGGCATCGGAATCATGTCGAGAGATTCGACGGCGGTTACTCCTACCGGACTCTCGTGGCCCACCCTGGCGAACATGGCAGGCGGAAAACAGGCAGACGGAATCACTGGAGTATCGACGCGGTACATACGCTCGAAGCACTTTCTCCGCGGTGACGGAGGGATCGAAAACGTCGTATGGGTTGACTCGAAATTGTTTGACAAAATCGGCGTACTCTTTCCGCCGGGTCACAGGATCGCCACCGAGCGTGACGTGCAAACGGTGGATGAGTTGCGAGCCTTTCTGAAAGGACGCGGCCAGGCAGGGAGGCCGACAGACGCATGAAGGCTCCCGGCACAAAGTGGGTTTTTCGATCTGCCCACTCATTTTTCCGGGGATTTCTCCTCTTCCTTCTCGCCGTTCTCTTCCACCTCTTCGGCAATTCCA
>CAZHXC010000641.1:0-1861 GCA_964536145.1 uncultured Spirochaetales bacterium
CTCCCGGCAATACGCCCCACCGCCGATACGGCAAACTCCTGGTTTCTGCCTCCGGAGCCGGCGGAGTTGCCGGTTTTGACCACCAGCTCACCGCCTAATATGAAAACGCACGGCGGCTCGAGAGGAGACCCTACTGCCTCCGCCTCTCTCGCTATCGTCGCGAAGGTTTCCGCTACGGGGCGGGTCTCGATATCATTGAGACTGGTTACGACAATCGATGCGTTGATGCCCATATTGACAGCTTTATCTCTTCCCGCTTCCATCATGTATTCCGGGCCGGAAACGCGAAACTCATAATACGGCCTCCGGTTGAGCTCCGCCTCTGTGGGATGGATGTATCGCTGATCCCGTTTTTTCAGGAATGTCCGCACGCTCTCCGGAATCTTGTCAAAGCAGTCGTATTTCTCGAGCACTGCGAACGCACGGTCGTAATCATCGGGATATGCTTCCCGCAACGAACCATAACTCTGGTTTCTGGCTTTGAGAGGTTGCTCATCCACATCGATCTTTACGAGTGCGGCCCCGCGGACATGCTTTGGGTGCTTGCTCCTGAGATTTGTCATGGGAAACCTGAGCGCGTTGATCTCACCCATGCTCGCACCGTGTTCAAAGTAGAGCAGGCGGTTGACCGCAAGGAGATCCTGGAGCGTGAGACCTTCGGCGGGCAGCGCCATGAGCGAGGTGCCGCCGCCGGAATTGCACCAGAAAACGATGTCCCCTTCCCGAGCTGTTTTCTCAATAGCAAGAATTCTTTGAGCGCCGGAAACACTCTCCTCATCCGGCGACGGGTGCCCCGCGAAGGTGTAACCGACACGGCTCACGATGGCCTCATCCCCTTTCTTGATGCAGATGTGGCCACCAGTGATGAGGTCTCCGAGGGTGTCTTCGAGAGCCTTGACGATTGGCTGTATCGATTTACCACCGCCAACGATGTAGATGTTCTGTATCTTGTCCAGATCAAACTCGACGGGATCTCTCCCTGCAGGCAGGGAAAACTCGGGAAGACCGATGAGCAACCTGTTACCGGTAAGGCGCACCATCCGTTTTGTATTGGCGTACGGATCCGGTGCGCTCAGTCCCGCAGCTAGTATATCCAGCACCGTTTCCCTGTCTCTCGTGTTCCCGTGGGATAGGAGCAGGGACCGATTCTTGATCATCACACCGGCATCTGGCGTTTCGTGTACGCCCGCCCTTTCTTTGCGATCTCTTCTTGCCCGCCGGCAACTACCCGGACGCCCTCATCGATCCGTCCTTCGATATCGTCGACAGTACAAACCGATAGGAAAGCTATCCCGTTTGCCTGGCAAGCCTTCTTTACACGTTCGCGCACCTCATCCATCTCAGGCGGCAGAGGTTTTGGACACACCTTGTAGCCGAGGGACATGCTCAAATCACCGGGTCCCATTTCTGCAAATCCGATACCGGGGACCGAAAGGATCTGCTCGAGGTTGGAAGCCCCACGCACGTTCTCGATCTTCACGCCGAGCAAGAGCTCGCCATCCGGATTGAGCGGCCAGGGATCCGCCTTTTCTATATAGGTTTCGCGGTCGACTCCCCAGATGGCCGTAGCGGTGGCCTCGGAGCCCACACCACGTCGACCTTCCTCGAGCCCGTGTCCGATACCGTGCCGGTTGATTGGGTAACGACACTCTTCCACGAATATCCGGACCGCATCCGGCGA
The DNA here is from genome assembly GCA_964536145.1 of uncultured Spirochaetales bacterium. Lineage (GTDB taxonomy): Bacteria > Spirochaetota > Spirochaetia > ARS1246 > ARS1246 > JAFGHN01. Next base: position 1,682 of record CAZHXC010000641.1, read on the forward strand.
CTGCGCGGTACAGAGGAGCACACCGTGTACGCCCCGTGCGAGAATTTGCCTGAACTGCCATGCGTTTGCCCGGACTACTTCCGCGGAAAGACCGTCAACCGGCGCTTCCACGATGACCGCGGGAGTCCGGTGGCCGCTGTTTGTCGGCCCGCCGTCTACGAGACCACGCATATACTCGGC
>CAZHXC010000642.1:0-1860 GCA_964536145.1 uncultured Spirochaetales bacterium
ACCGAAGTGCTGACCCGCCTGCGAATACCGCTCGCGGATTGGAATTACCAATACCATCGCCGCCTGAACTCCGGCCCGGTGTCTCACACCCATTCGCTTTCATTTTGCGGCCTTGCCAATACAGACCGGGGAGTGTTGACCGATTTCAGGTTTGCCTTCGGCTCCATTGGCAGGCAGCTCCTGAGAAACAGGGAAATCGAGGCAGGGCTTATCAGCAGAAAGGTGCCGTTGCTCGAACGCGATCGCAACGCTTTGGCAAGAGATTTCAGAGAATACGTAGAAGCGTCACCGGACGGAACGTTGTCGTCGTTTCAAGCCGATATGGCCCAAAGGATATTCAGGTGGTTTGTCTCTTCTATTGACGAATGACCATGGCGATGCACTTTACAACGGTTTTACGCTTTTCTATTATAAGACCGATGCGGTTCTGACCCGGAGGGTCTTTGGGAGGGGGATATGGAGACATTCGTACATCTCCACAATCATTCCGATTTTTCACTTCTCGATGGAGCAGCCGGCATACCTTCATTGGTCGGCCGGGCCGCAGAGCTCGGCATGAAGCACCTCGCGCTTACCGATCACGGCAACATGTTTGGCGCCTTGAGCTTTTACAACGAGTGCAAAAACCGCGGGATCAACCCGGTTATCGGTTGTGAGCTCTACGTCGCCGATGGCTCGAGATTCGAAAAATCGGAATCTGACCAGAAAAGCAGGTATCACCACTTTGTAGCTCTTGCCGCCGACGAGACCGGGTACAGAAATCTCATGCGCCTCTCTTCGATAGGCTATACCGAAGGTTTTTACTACAAACCGCGCGTCGATATGGAAAGTCTCGAAAAGTATTCAGAGGGCATCATTGCAAGCAGTGCCTGTATAAACGGGGCTATCCCAGCCGCCGTAATCGAAGGAAGGCCTGAAGAAGCGTTGCGTATGGCCGGACAATACGAAGAGATATTCGGAAAAGGGCGTTTTTATCTCGAGCTCCAGGATCACGGTATTCGGGAGCAAGAGATCGCAAACAGAGGGCTTATCGAAATATCGTCAAAAACGGGAATACCCCTCGTCGCCACGAATGATGTGCATTACACCCTCAAGGAGGACGCACGGGCCCAGGACGTGCTTATCTGTATCGGGACTGCGAAGAAGCTCGACGATGCCGACAGGATGAAGTTCAGCTCCGAGGAGTACTATCTCAAAACACCGGAGGAGATGTCCCTACTCTTTGCAGATGTGCCCGGGGCACTCAAAAATACGATTGAAATTGCCGAAAAATGCAATCTGACAATCCCCATGCCCGGTCCGCTGCTTCCGGAATACGAGATCCCCAAAGGCTTCTCTTCACCTGAGGAGTATTTGCGTCATCTCGCCTTTGAAGGCCTGAAGAAAAGATACGGTACGGTCACAAGGGAACTCACCGAACGCGCTGACTACGAGTTGAAAATCATCACTTCCATGGGTTTTACCGGGTACTTCCTCATCGTCTGGGATTTTATCCGATTCGCTCTCGAAAGCGGGATTCCTGTGGGCCCGGGAAGAGGATCCGGAGCGGCCTCCATTATCGCCTATGCTCTGAATATCACCAACGTAGAACCAATCAAATACGGCCTTCTGTTTGAGCGCTTCCTCAATCCCGAGCGCGTGAGCATGCCGGATTTTGATATTGATTTCTGCTTTGAGCGACGCCCGGAGGTGATAAACTACGTCACCGAAAAATACGGTGTTGACCGCGTCGGACAGATCATCACCTTTGGAAGGCTGAAGGCAAAGGCGGTGCTCCGGGATGTCGCACGGGTGCTCGATTTACCCTACGCGGAGGCCGATAGCATCGCGAAACTGGTGCCGGCGGGACCAAAAGTAAAA
>CAZHXC010000643.1:0-1860 GCA_964536145.1 uncultured Spirochaetales bacterium
TTGCGCGTTTTTTTATCCTGCCGATCATTCTCGCCGTACTCTCCGCTGCGCTCTTCTACCCGGTTCATAAACGGCTCACCGGGTTGTTTTCAAGGCGCGGCGTCGCCTCCGCAGTCTCTCTTGTAGCGTTCTTTCTGATTATCCTTATCCCCGTCGTGGGCATAAGCCATCTTGCCTATGACAACCTGCTGCATATCGCCAACTTGACGCGGCAGAACGCCGGCGAAATCAGAGAGTGGCTCGGTGACTTTGATTCAAGAATCAAATCACTGCCCCTTATCAGAGAGCTCCAAATCGCCGGAGAAATCGACTTGAGCCGGATAGCGACCCTGCTCGAGCAGACCGGCGATTCGTTGTTCGAGAGCGCGGCTGAGTTTGCCGGTAATATCACCAGATCTCTGCTGCTGTTTTTTGTCTATGTCTACTTTCTCTTCTTTTTCATCCGCGACGGACACGCCATGTTCAAGACCGCCTCGTCAGCCATACCGCTTGCGGATGAAGACCGCGAGGCGGTAAGCGGTAAGTTCATCTCGGTGACCCGGGCAACCTTGAAGAGCATGCTCATCATCGGGGGAATTCAGGGTGTCCTTGGCGGACTGCTCTTTCTCTTCCTCGGTATTCAAGGCGCGGTGCTCTGGGGCATCGCTTTTCTGATACTGGGGGCAATCCCGGGGCTCGGGGCGGTGCTGATCTGGCTCCCGGCCGCGGTGGTTCTTCTTCTTACCGGCAATTACCTAAAGGCCGCCATCATGGCGGTGGCCGGCGGTGGATTGATTCCGGTGATCGATTATCTGTTGAGACCCCGCCTGGTGGGACAGGATGTGCGGCTGCACCCGGTCCTGGCGTTTACCGGGATCATCGGCGGGATTTTGGCTTTTGGCGTGTGGGGAATCGTCCTTGGCCCTCTCGTGATGGCGATCGCATCGACGCTCTGGTCCCTGTTTGTTCGAAAGATTTTGCACGGGGGCGACACGTCCTTTGATAGAAGCGACCGATGAGATATGATTAGTACAAGGAAGCTGAGTATGAACAGAGAAAAAAATAACGAAATACAAAAGGCCCCCGTCGGCATCGAGGGATTCGACACCATAACCGGCGGTGGTCTTCCTGCCGGCCGGGTAGCCCTGTTGCTCGGAAGCTCAGGTTCCGGGAAGACCATATTTGGTATGCAGTTTCTGGTACACGGCATAAGCGAGCACACCGAACCCGGCGTATTCTTGAGCTTTGAAGAAAAAAAAGAGGATTTGGAGCTCAATTTCAACTCGCTCGGTATCGACTTGAAATATTTTTCCGATCAAGAAAAACTGACAATCGATTCCATAGACCTCATGCCCGGGCCGGATGCCGAGGCGGGTGATTATGAGATGGACGGGCTGCTCGCGCGTTTGGAGTATGCCATTGACGAGGTGGGGGCCCGGAGGCTGGTCATCGACTCGTTGCCGGTGCTTTTCCAGAGCTTTTCCGATATAAGGACGATACGCGCAACCCTTTTCAGGTTGTTCAACTGGCTGAAAGAGAGAAATATCACGGTTATCGTAACCGGGCAGGAAGACTCGGGGCTCATGCGGGGCGAATTTGCGGGCTCCCTCGCAGACTGCATTGTCCGCCTTTCAGTCAACACACAGAAGCGAATCGCAACTCGGTACATCCAGGTTGTCAAATACAGAGGCTCGGCGCATCAGACGGACGCCTTTCCCTTCCTCATCTCAAACAGGGGGATTTCTGTACTCCCGATAACCTCAATACGGCCGCACTACGAAGCCTCGAGTGAACACGTAAGCTCAGGGATCACCAAACTTGACACCATGCTTGGAGGTAAAGGCTATTTCAGGGGAAGCAGCATTCTGGTTTCCGGGGAGG
>CAZHXC010000644.1:0-1856 GCA_964536145.1 uncultured Spirochaetales bacterium
GGGCCTGAGTTCTTTGTCTCGCCGCCTTTAATCGCGTCGATCGCTCGGAGAAGCGGAGTGATATCGATACCGGAATCCGGAACTTCGATTTCGTTGGCACCGGCGGATACATCGGAGGCGACTGCGCTTATGTGAAGGATCATCCGGTTCAGGCAATCAGTCCCTTGCAACAGCGTGTCCACTAAACCGGAATTGATACTGATCGTACCCTGTCTCAGGCTGTCGAGCAGCGATTCGAGACGATGGCTGAGCTCCTTGATTTTGTTGAAGCCAAAGAAGGCTGAAGTCCCCTTCATGGTGTGCATCGAGCGGAAGATCTCATCCACGATGGCGCTGTCATAATCGGTCTCCAGCGCCAGGATTTTCTCTTCTATGGTTTCCAGATGATCGCTGCACTCCTGGGTAAACGCCGTCAGAAGCTCGAGATCATCGACCATCACCGGCCCGTCGTCAATCTCGTCCTCCTGTGGGTTCTGCCTCTCGCCGCCATCCCCCGCGGCTTGCTCGTCAGTTGCCGGTTCTGCACAGACCTGCTCGCTCGATGCAGCTTCCGTAGCGACTTGCTCATCGGACGCCGCGTCGGAGAACTGTGCGGTGTCGCTCATCTTTTCATCGATGTCTTCTTCAGATTCGATGCCATAGGTATCGACGCTGTCCTTGGATTCGACAATATCCTCAAATCCCGTGCCTAACTTGATTTCCCGTTTTTTGCTCATAGTAATCCTTCTATCTGCTTTGCGATTGCGGAATAGTCGTTTGCGCCGTTACTCGTCAAATCGTGCTGGAATATTGTATGGCCATGGCCCGGCGCTTCGGCCAGCGCGACATTCGTGCGAACCGGATGCAGAAGCACGCGGCTCCCGAGGTTCTTCTTCAGCTCATCCACTACGGTACGGCTCAGGAGGGTGTTTTCCCGGTAGAACGTCAGGATGATCCCCCGGAGAGCGAGCGAAGGGTTACACCGCTGTCTCACCTTGGAGAGCAGTGACAACGTCTCAGCGAGCCCCTCCATCGAGAGAAAGTGCGTCTGCATCGGCACATAGACTTCTTTGCACGCCACGAGAGCTGAAACCGTGAGCAGCCCCACCGTAGGCGGCGTATCGAATACGACGTAATCAAAGCTCCCGTTGAGCTCCTCAACCCGCCGTGAGAGCAGATCACGCGCCCCGTCTTTCATCTTGAAACTCTGCTCGAACTTCCACAGATTGCCCGTCGCCGGAACGATTTTGAGGTTTTCGAGGTAAGTGTCCACGAGAAGATCGGTTATACTGCTTCTTTTCAGTAACCAACCGCTAATGTCGTCACTCACCGATTTTGGCGAAACGCCAAAAGAGAGTCCTACGTGAGACTGCGGATCTAGATCAATGAGCATCACCTTCCGGCCCATATGGGCGAGGGCGGTTGATACATTCACCGCGGTAGTTGTCTTACCGGTTCCGCCTTTCCGATTGCAAAACGCAATTACTCTTTTCATTCTCTTTTTGCTCCAGAGAGCCCATCCTAAAGAATTGATTTCACGGTATGTAATACAAATATCATGCCAACCGGCAAAAAAAACTGTAACTACATACAGATAAAGGAATTACTTGAGAAACTGCACACCGGTATGGTCACACGCCAGATACAACTTTTTTTGTGCCTGGATGATTATTCAAAGAAAAACTACTACTTCTGTCGCTGCGGCACGCGTCCGCAACCGATGCGGCGCGGAATATGGGGCGGGATATGGCTATTTGTGAGGTTTCAACAGTGGTTCGAGATTTGTCTATACGTGGCTCTGCCACGGAGGAATGCGGGCGATCTGTTCAGTCTTCCGTGTCCGACTCTGCCCGTTTCAGTCGCTTGCTCAACGCCTG
>CAZHXC010000645.1:0-1846 GCA_964536145.1 uncultured Spirochaetales bacterium
CTGCTTCACGGCTTCATCCTCTACCTTTCGGTATACGGGGAAGGTCTTCGCCGGAGAAGCCTGCGGGAGTTTGCGCTGTTCCTGACGCTCGCCGCCGCTGTAGGGGTTGCGGTGGCCGTTTTCATGCCCCCTGACTTTGTCAATCATTCAATTTCCCTGAACGACCTGAGAAATCCGCCCGAGCCCGATTTGACGCCTTTAGATGAGTTTGGAGAGGGCCTCGAAGGCGGTAATCTCAGGTCGGACAGGTTGCGAGACGGCAGGAACCCGCAGGGCGGCGGTGAAGAGGGTGAAGGCTCTGACGGTGAAGGCGACGGACCGGACGGCCAACGGCTTCAGGGCATTCCCGCCGAGCAGTGGGGAAACCGGGGGCGGTCGAGATCCGGCGATGGAGAGGAGTCGGAGAGTGGTGATCAACGCGGCGAGCAGGGCCGGTCCGGTGAAGGCGAGAACAGGCAGTACGCGGTGATGGTCGTCGCCGCAAAGCAGGACCCGGTGTATGCCGCAGACGCCTATTTTGGGGATCTGGATCCGGAGCGCGGTTTTGTGCTCTCGCGTGATAACCCGCTCAACGAGCTCTCCTACCTACGGCTCATCGAGACATGGGAGAATCCGGAATCGATATCCGACCTGGAGAGAGAGACGAAGGAGGTGTTCTTTCTCTCAACCGATTCAATTAGGTTTCTACCCTACTATCCCCAGGCCATCGAACCAACCGTCTTGAACCGCGTCTATCATCCTTTCGATTTCTCTTACGCCTCGCTCTCGGCGATATCACAAGCCGGGGACGCGGAGCTCGGGAGAATTATCGGATTAAACGACAGAGATAAAGAAGAGTTTTCCGGATACCTCGAAGTCGATATTCCCCGGGAAGACAAAGCGAGATTACAGGAGTATCTCGATACGATTATTCCTGAAGATTCCACCTATTACCAGAGAGTTGAAGCTATCCTGCAGGGCTTTTCCTCCTATCAGTACAATATTGGGTTTACCGACGACGTTTCCATCGCCCACGTCATGCGTTTTCTTTTTGACACAAAGGATGGAGACTGCAGCGAGTTTTCAAACGCAACCGCGCTGCTTGCGCGGATGGCCGGTATACCCGCACGCGTCGTCACCGGGTATCTCGCATCGAGCGGCCTACAGACCCGGATGCACAGACAGGGCCTGGCCGCACTCCAGCAATCCATCGAGCCGCTGCAGCAATTCCCTTTGCATGAGCTTTTTCTTGTAACCACCGCCCACCGTCACTCATGGACTCAGGTATATATGCCCGGTTACGGCTGGATCGATATCGAGACCACGGAAACCGCAATGCCTCCTTTGGGAGGTCTCGATCCCAACTCCGCCGATATCGTCATCCCCATCATCGAACCTGAAAATGTTGTGGACAGAAACTTCGAGTTTCCATGGCTTCTCGTTCTCCAGACCAGCCTGGTGCTCCTGGTAGCCGGAGTCGCCGGCGCCTACTCGTTCAGATACGGCAGATTGATCTATCTCCGCGCCCTCTCAAAGGGTGATACGGCGAGGTCTCTGCGTTCGTTGTACTCTTTGCTTCTGATGAGGCTCGCCGCGGAGGGGTATCCTCTCAAGACCAGCTCTCGTACCGCTAAAGAGTACGCCGCCGAGCATCCGGAACTCGAAGTTTTCGCAAATCTCTACACCTCCCTCAGGTACAGAGAGAGATTGCCTGATACGAAGCGCAAATCTGAAGTTGAGAAGCTCCGCGGCGAATACCGGAAAGTCGTAACAACCGCAAAGAGAAGCGGGCTTGCCGGTCTGGTGCGCCGTGTGTTCAGTCTCCGGGACTTGAGGTACTGATGACGGCTGCAGAACTAAGACGAAA
>CAZHXC010000646.1:0-1842 GCA_964536145.1 uncultured Spirochaetales bacterium
TGTTCCCTGTTTTGCAAATATCGTGGCAATGTGCAAACAGCTTGGCGTTGGACGTGGCCTCGTGATCACTCTTATTATTAATGTGTCGTCTTTCGTGCTTGCAGGTATTCTCAACTGGATACTGATTGCCGCCGGACTGTAGGAGTGTTACATGAATAGTGAACGAATGAAGGAAGAATACCTCGAAACGCTCTGGTATATGAGCGAGAGAGATACCAGAGATTACGAGTATTTCAAGCGCGAGACAGGTGCCGATCTCGATTCCGGGTTGATAGAAGAGCTGAAAGCCGACTCCATGATCGAGTTTGACGACAATTCGATATCGCTAACAAAAAAAGGCCGTGACTTCACACGCAGGTTGATCCGGTCTCACAGGCTTGCCGAACGACTGGTACACGATGTACTTGGCGCCGAGTTCGAGGAAGGCGCGTGCGAGTTTGAGCATATTATTAACCCGGATCTTGTCGACAGCATATGTACGCTTCTCGGCCATCCGCGTGAGTGTCCCCACGGCATGCCGATCCCAAAGGGCAACTGCTGCATAGAGCACGCCCGGATTGTCGAGAGCTCGGTTGTTCCTCTTGACCAGCTCGAAGTTGGAGAGAGCGCAAAGATTGCCTATGTGTACGCGCCCAATGACCAGCAACTCCACCGTCTCGAGAACCTGCTCATCCGTCCCGGAATGACGGTGAAGTTGCACCAGCGCTACCCTTCGTTTGTCATCGAGTGCGAAAACTCGCACATAGCTCTTGATGAACGGGTGGTGGCGGATATCCAGGTCTGGCGTTCCAGGGAACGGCCCGATGGCAGAAGACGACGCCGCCACGCACCACGCCACGGCAGATGAGCTACCCGATTGCGTCCCTGCCGCGCTCCCCGGTTCTTATTCTGATGCACTCGGAGAGCTCGGTGACAAAGATCTTTCCGTCTCCAATGGAGCCGGTTCTTGCGGCCTTGATGATCGCTTCTATGGTACGTTCCACGAAATCCTCGTTGACCGCTATATCGATTCTGATCTTGTTTAGCAGGTTGATCTCGCTCTTCACCCCTCTGAAGGTCTCGGTATAGCCTTTTTGCTGTCCGCAGCCTAACGCCGAGGTTACGGTCATTTTGAACACCTCTGCGTCGAATAGTTCCTTTTTCACGTCTTCGAGCTTGCTCGGTTGGATGAGGGTGGTTATCAATTTCATGAAATCCTCCTAGTCGATGATCTGGAAGCCGGCGTATGACTGCATACCGTGTTCGCCGATATCGAGACCGCGGTACTCCTCTTCTGTCGATACCCGCAGGCCGATAGTGAGATCGATGAGCTTGAATATGATGCCCATGCCCACCAGTACAAATGCCGTAACAGCCAGCGCGCCCGCAAGTTGAATGCCGAGCTGGGTGAGACCACCGCCGTAAAAGAGACCGTCATTCGCCACGCCAAGCGCGCTCTTACCAAAGAGACCTATGGCCGCGGTTCCCCAGATACCGTTTATTCCATGCACCGGAACAGCGCCAACCGGGTCGTCTATCTTGAGCTTGTCCAAAAGCTCGGTGCCTCCGATGACCACCACACCGGCGACCGCACCGATAACGATGGCGGCCCACGGGTCCACAAATGCGCACGGCGCGGTAATCGCTACCAGGCCGGCGAGCGCCCCGTTCATCGCAATCGAAAGATCCGCCTTCTTGGTAAGGAGCCAGATGAGCGCCATCGATGAAATACCGCCCGCCGCTGCGCCGAGATTGGTGTTGATGGCCACGCGGGCGATGAGACTACCGTCCCCGACACCGAGGGTGGATCCCGGATTGAAGCCGAACCAGCCGAACCAGAGGATGAACACGCCGAGGGATGCG
>CAZHXC010000647.1:0-1839 GCA_964536145.1 uncultured Spirochaetales bacterium
TGAACGCCCATCCACACACGGATTGCGACGGCCGGCTTTCGGTTGTGCACAACGGCATAATCGAGAACTACGTCGCGCTCAAAGAAAAACTCGAATCCGACGGACACGAGTTCAAGAGCGATACGGATTCCGAAGTGATAGCGCACCTGATATCGTCGTTTTACGCCGGCGACTTGGAGAAAGCGGTCAAGCAGACCGCGCCGCTTCTCAACGGTACTTACGGGATTGCCTGTATGCATGCCGATGAACCCGGAGTGATTGTCGGTGCGAGAAACGGTTCTCCCCTGGTGCTTGGCGTAGGAAACGGCGAGATGTTTCTTGCTTCCGACGTGACTGCCGTAATGTCACACACCCGTCAGGCGATCTACCTCGAAGACGGGGAGATCGTAAGGTTTGACGCTCACGGCTACAGGACCTCGGATTTTACAGACAGAACTATCGAAAAAAAGATCGAGCACATAGACTGGGAGCTCCAGGAGATAGAGAAGGGCGCTTTTCCGACCTACATGGAAAAGGAGATCTTTGAACAGCCGCTCTCGGTGGAGCGGGCAATGAAGGGAAGGCTCGATACGGAACTCGCGACGGGGCACCTTGGTGGTCTCAATATGAGCAGTCGCGAGCTGCTCGATGTTGAGCGCGTAAAATTCGTTGCCACCGGCACGAGTTATCACGCGGGAATGGTGGCGGCATACCTGCTCGAGACAATGGCCAGGATTCCAAGCACCGCTGAGCTGGCCTCTGAAGTTCGATACAAGAATCCGGTTGTGGAACGAAACACCCTCCACTTTGTGATATCCCAGTCCGGTGAAACCGCAGATACCCTCTTTGCCATGCGCGAGCTGCAGCGAAAGGGCGCCCGGGTCCTGGGCATATGTAATGTCGTCGGTTCGACCATTCCGAGGGAATCCGATGGAGGTGTCTATATACACTCAGGTCCCGAGATTGCCGTGGCATCTACAAAGGCCTTCACTTCACAGTTGACCGCGCTCTATCTCTTTATCCTCCTTATGGCGAGGATGCGGCATCTTTCTTACGAGGGAGGGTTGGAGATACTCGCAAGTATCGAGTCGCTGCCGGGTCTTATTTCGCAGGTGCTCTCCACGTCCGACATGGTGAAGGCGCTTGCGCAGAAGTATAGTTCCTACAAAAATTTCCTCTTCCTCGGCCGGGGGCTGAACTACCCAGTGGCATTGGAGGGAGCATTGAAGCTCAAGGAGATCTCCTACATCCACGCAGAAGGTTGCAGTGCCGCGGAGATAAAGCACGGGCCGATTGCATTGGTCAACGAGGAAACACCAAGCATGTTCCTCGTTCCGGAAGACAGGCTCCGTGAGAAAGTGATATCCAATATAAAGGAAGTAAAGGCGAGAAAGGGAAAAGTTATCGCGCTCACTTCAAACGGAAACAATGAAATTGGCAATATTGCTGATGACATCATCTCCATACCAAAGGCTCACGATATTCTCTATCCATTCCTGATGGTTGTACCGCTGCAGCTTTTCGCCTATTACTGCGCCCGCGAGCTCAAGCGGGACGTTGACCAACCGAGGAACCTTGCAAAAAGCGTTACCGTCGAGTAGCTCGACCCTCAGGTTTTTGCTGATTCTCTTTGTAGCCGCTATGCTCCTGTATTCCGGTTGCGACGGTTCAGAAGGTCCGGATTACCCGGAAAGCCGGGAAAGGCCGCAACCGGGTGCAGAGGCCGGTCCCGTCGAGCCGGTTTCAGATACCGGCGCCTCCGCGCAGAACGCCGTGCTTCAGAGCGGTCCGGACCCCCAACGCGGCATCCTCATCCTTCAGGCGAACGCCATCCGGCACTACCAAGGGGTGTACGTTCAC
>CAZHXC010000648.1:0-1817 GCA_964536145.1 uncultured Spirochaetales bacterium
AGAAGACCGGGACGCCGGCCCCGTAGGCTTCCTCCACCAGGCTCCCGGGTTTCACCGCGCCGCCTCCGGAGAGATATTTCCCCATTTCTCTGATGAAGGCCCGGGAGCTGTAAATCCCCGGTTCCATACTATCGGCGATCTCCCTTATCGTCTCATCGCACCTCTGGAGCTCTTCCTCATCGATATAGGTGTCGTAAATCCTGTCGATGTACCGTTCGCGGAGCATCCTGTCATCTACGTCCACATCACCGCGATAGTGCCTGAAGCCGAGAGCTTCAAAGAAGTCCATGTCCACTATAGAGGCGCCGGTGGCCACCACGGCATCCACCATGCGGTGTCTAATCATATCGGCATAGATTTTTAAACACCCCGCCGCACCGGTACTTCCGGCGAGCGTTAGCACCACTGTGCACGAGTCGTCCTGAAGCATCCGCACGAGGAGATCCGCGGCCGCAGCTGTCTCTCTCGCGGTGAATGACATCCGGCGCATCTGTCGGATGACCGGTGTGGAATCAAATGAGGTGATGTCGATGTGCTCGATTGGGGTGTTGAGGATATCATGCTTATCCATTGTCTGCCTCCGGGCTTGTTTTTGAGCTGGATTGAGATGTTTCGATATAGGTCATCAACTTGTAGCAAAGCTTTGCAGCGAGAAACTCCGCCGCATGGCGCCCGTCAGGACAGAGCTCGACGATATCGAATCCGATAATGCGCCGGCGTTCCGCCACCGCCTTGAGCAAACCGAGCACCTGGTACCAGCCCAAACCGCCGGGTTCCGGTGTTCCCGTTGACGGCATGATCGACGGATCGAATACATCGAGGTCGATGGTGATGTATACCTCATCGGTCAGCTGCCCGACGGCGTCTTCTATCCACCGTCCCGGCGCCGCGGCAATCCGGTGAGCGTAGAAAACCGGTTCCACGCTCTCCCGTTCCGAGGCATCCATACTCCGGATGCCCACGCCCACCGATGGACACAGCTCCCTGACCCGTGCCATGACACAGGCGTGGTTGTACCGCGATCCTTCGTATTCATCCCGCAGGTCCGCGTGCGCATCGAGCTGGAGCACCGAGAGACCGCGGTGTTGTGCCGCGGCGGCCGCGACGGCGCCAATGGTCACCGAATGCTCTCCGCCGAGTACAATCGGTACAGCGTCCCGGCTTAGCTGTAACTCCACGGCGCCGCAAACACTTCCAATCATCGACTCGGAATCGGAAACGACGATGGGCGCCGGATGCTCCGCGATTCCCGCGGTATACACCTCGGTTTCTGTTTCGATGTCGTACAGCTCCACCTGAGCAGAAGCGTTTCTTATCGCCTCAGGGCCTCTATCCGCGCCTTTCTTCCACGTGCTCGTAGCGTCAAAGGGCACGGGGATGATGACAAAACGCGATTCCGCCGGGTTGCTGAATTGAGGCGGAAGATCGTAATAGGTCAAACTATACACCGATAGCTACCGCTCTGCCGCACCGAGGATCGGCACAAAGTGGTTGAGGACGCAGATCGCTACCAACGCGGAGCCATACCGTTTGCGAGGTATGAAGCTTTCGATGACGGTGCGAATGTCCCGGAGCTCGAAGTCCTGCTCATATCCGTTCCGGTAGAGCTCATCGAGGCTTGCACGCAGCTGGTGTTCGGCTTTTTGGGCCGGCAATGAGCCGTTGCACTCGCAAACAAATCCACCATACTTCTCACCGGTAGTGCGCCGGTAGAGCCAGCCGAAGATGAGCCCGGCGGTGGCACGTCTTCCGCGGCGCGAGGTTGCGTTGGCCATGATGGTCTCCATCACCGCGCCGTGCACCAGTGACGGAGGGTT
>CAZHXC010000649.1:0-1815 GCA_964536145.1 uncultured Spirochaetales bacterium
TTCAAGCCGCAGTACCAGCTCTTCAGGGTCGAAGGGCTTTACCAGATAATCCTCGGCCCCCAGCTTCATGGCGGTTACCGCATCCTGAACCTCGCCAAAAGCGGAGATCATAACAGCCGGGACTCTCGGTCCCTTTGAACGAAGCCACTCGAGAAGCTCGAGCCCATCCATTTCGGGCATGCGCAGATCCACAACCGCCACGTCGAAAACTTCGGATTCAAGGAGACGCACCCCGGACCGGCCGTTATCGGCGGTTACGACCTCTATGCCCTCCTGTTCGAGGTACCGCGCGATAGACTCGCGGTTGCCCCTGTCATCATCGACAAGCAGGATTTTCATCGCTCCTCCGCCTTGTGAAAAACGAGCACCGCTTCAGTTCCTCCACCCTGGCGGGGATGGAGCTCTATACTACCCCCAACCGCCTGCATAAACCTGCGTGAGATTGCGAGCCCAACGCCCGAGCCGCTGGTTTTTGTTGTAAAGAACGGGTCAAAGAGTTGATCGGTCCCTTCATCCGGAAGGCCGGAACCGCGGTCGAGCACTTTGACTGTCACCGATCTCTTCTGGGTCGTAATGACGATTTCGATGCCGTCGGGTTTGGTCTTTTGTGATTCTATTGCGTTTGTCACGATGTTCTCTATGACGCTTCTGAATCGCTGTCTGTCAAAAAGAATAACCACGTCCTCTTCGCTGACAGGAACCTCAACGGTTAGCCTTATCCCGTTCCAGCCGTTGGCCTCGAGAATCTCCCGGAGCTCGGGCACGATGGCGACCTTTTCCGTTGTGCCTGCGGGATCCTTCAGAAATATGCTGATCCTTTCGGCGAGGTTTCGCAATCTTTCCACCTCTTCCCGGATGGCACCGGCATCGCTTGCGATTTCATCCGGTGCGGTTTTTTCGAGAAGCGAAGCGCGGATGTTAATTGCATTGAGGGGATTCTTCATCTCGTGCATGAGCGTTCGTGCGGATTCTCCCAATTGCGCGAGCCGCTCCTTGTCCGCAATCTGCCGCCGGAACTGAAGATTCCTGACAAATAGGTAGAACAGCAGCCCGGTGAGGATGCCGACCAAAAGGGGCCCGATAACGGCCGCGGCAGTGTATAAACGATGTTCTTGTAAATGGTCGGCGGCATTCCATTTCAGATAGAGCACAAGACCCAGTTCGAGATCCTGCCCGTGAGGTTGCATCCGCGGCATTCGCGGCATTCTCCCCGGCGGCCTTGCCATTCCTATTTGTCTGTAGAATGTAACCACCGCTTCTTGCCTGTCGTAGTCGTATACCGGACCCCGCTCGATACCGGCCGGTACACTTTCCCGCTCCGGCGGCTCGCGGTAAGACGCAATTACCTCCCCGTTCCGCGTGAGTATACCAAATCCGATAATACGCTCATCAACGAGCTCTTCCTCGAGCCTGTTGTTCCAGGCGTAGTCTTCCACCAATCCGTTCGCCGCCCGCTCGAGCTCATGTTGAAACAACAGATCGTTAGTACGTCTCGCGGACAGGACAATACCGAGCACGAGCGAAGCGAGAGCCACAAAGAGCAGGAGAAATCCCGCGACTGCGCTTCCTTTACTATAGGCTCTTGTCGTCAGTTTCACACTCATCACTCTAGTCAAACATCCGCCGAGTGAAAAGCCGGCCGGGCGCGGTGCGCCCGGCCGGCAATCCAAGCTATGCGTTCACAAACAACGGCTCTTTGATTTCAGGCCGTTGCTATCCGCCGGTTAGAAACGACCGCCGCCTCTCTGTCCGGGGAATCTTCCGCGTTCCGGGCTCGCGCCGCGGCCGTACCCTTCGTGAGGGCCGCGGTAGGAT
>CAZHXC010000650.1:0-1811 GCA_964536145.1 uncultured Spirochaetales bacterium
GGTCTCGAAGGGGACGGCCACTGCGGAGCATATTCCGGCGCCCTTCTGATGATGGGGCACATCATCGGCAGGGAAAGAAACAACTTTGCAGATCCCGAACGAATCCGGGCAAAGACAAATGCCTTGGCCCGGAAACTGCACGAGATGTTTATTGAAAACTACGGAAGCGTCACCTGCCATCTCATTCACCGGAAGATCCTGGGAAGGCCGTACTACCTGCCGGACCGGGATGAATACCGGAAGTTCGAGGAAGCCGGCGCCCACGAAGACAAGTGTACCGGCGTTGTAGGCGAGACCGCCCGATGGGCCGCCCGGATTCTTGCTGACGAAGGCTATATCTGATCAGAGCACAGGCCGTCGAGCGCAACGGCCCGGCACCGCGGCTGCCGGCGGTTTCACAGCAACGCGGTGCTGAAGTATCTCTCCGCCCTGTCCGGTAGAATCGTCACAACCCTGTTTCTGCCGTTATCGAGATGGAGCGCGGTAAACACGTTTGCACCTGATGAAGTGCCGACAAGCAATCCTTCCTTCTGAGACAGCTGCCTGGTGGTGTCTATCGCCTCATCATCGGATACGGTAAAAACCATGTCGACGATATTGATATCGAGAACATCGGGGACAAAGCCGTCACCGATACCGTGAATCTGATGGAGCCCGGGTTCTCTCCCGAGCAGGGCAGAGCTCGTCCGCGGCTCTACCGCGACAATCTTTATATTCGGGTTCTGCTCCTTGAGAAAGGTACCAATACCCTGCAAAGTTCCGCCGCTTCCCACACCGGCGACGAACACGTCTATCTCGCCCTTGGTTTCCTTCCATATCTCCTTTGCGGTCTGGGTATAGTGGATTTCAGGATTTCGCGGATTGGAAAACTGGTTGGCAATGAAGTAGCTCTCCGGGGCCGTATCGACAATACTTTTGAGCTTTTCGAGACATCCGCCAAGGTTCTTGTCCGCCGGCGTAGTGATGATTTCGCCGCCAAAGGCCTTAATGATCTTCTTCCGCTCCTCACTCATGTTCTCAGGCATGATGCAGATCACCTGGTAGCCTTTGTGCACACCCACAAGCGTAAGCCCTATGCCGGTGTTCCCGCTCGTAGCCTCGATAATTGTCATCCCCTCTTTGAGCTTGCCCTCCTCTTCGGCGGACTCGATGATATACTTGGCTACTCTGTCTTTTATGCTGCCTCCGGGGTTTAAAAACTCCGCTTTGCAGAACACGTTTCCGGAGGCGAGCTTTTTGAGCCGTATCAGAGGGGTATTCCCTATAAAGTCGATGATTGAGTTCTTTGTCATAGAGCGGGAAGTATAGCACGGAAGGCCTTTCAGTTCCTACAGTCGCCGGTGCCGCGAGAACCAACCGGAATCCTGTTCAAAGGTTTCGGTAGCGGCTATAATTGAAACACACCAAACCGGCGCAAAGGGAGCAACTATGAGCGAGAAAGATTCCTCCTATCAGAAACAGGACATCGAACATTACGTTCACCCGTACACGAACCTCTCGTTACACCTGGAAAAAGGACCGATGATACTCACCCATGGGAAAGGCATCTATGTGTACGACGATACCGGAAAGGAGTACATAGAGGGCCTCTCCGGCCTGTGGTGCACCTCCCTCGGTTTTGGCGAGGAAGAGCTCGTGGAGGCTGCGGTCAGGCAAATGCGCAAGCTCCCCTACTACCACACCTTCGCCCACAAGGCGACAAACCCGTCAATAGAGCTCGCGGGAAAAATCAAAGAGATAGCTCCGGTGCCCGTGTCCAAGGTCTTTTTTGCCAATTCAGGCTCAGAAGCGAACGACTCATTGATAAAGCT
>CAZHXC010000651.1:0-1810 GCA_964536145.1 uncultured Spirochaetales bacterium
CCGGTAACCAGCGCAATATTCCCTTCCAGTGAGAAGGATTCGTTCAGAAAATCGTTTTCCATGAAATTTTCTCCATCAAAGCCATTTTCGAAATCTTTTGAGCTTTTCCAGTTCATCCGGCACCGGTAATCCGCCGCCATCCACCCTATGCGACTTGACTCGGTGATACCACCTACCTTTGTCACGTCGGGCTGCACGATATCAAAGGCACCCCGCACCAGCCACGGCATAAAGGATTGTCTGCGCGTGAGGGCCTCGCCTCCGGTGACAGGCAACGGAGCGCGTCTACGCAGTTGGATAAAATCCTCGAGCGCATCCGGCGGCAGCGGTTCCACGAACCACGCCACGTTGTATTCGGCAAGCATATCGGCGGTCTTCAGTGCCCACTTGTAGCCCCGGCGCCAGAAAGCATCGCTCGCTCCGGCATGCACCATGAGCCGGACATCCGGCCCTGCCGCCTCCCGCGCAGCGCGTACGATTGCCTCATCGGTGGCATCGTCACAACGCCCGAAGGGGTCCCATCCCATCTTGAAGGCGCGAAACCCCTGTTCGATCGACCCGCATCGACCGAGCCAGAACATTCGTTGCCACAGTATGACAGTCTTCTCTTATATATTCCAGTGTAGCCTCGTTCCGTAAACCTTCGACGCGGGGTAAACTGACAACGCACATAGTTTTCATCTCGGAGGCCGCTCATGCAAACTGATAACGCAAGTTCGGAAACACTCTTCGCCGGCGCCGCACGGGTCGACATCACAGAGAGAGAATCTACGGAGACCACCGATCCGCTGTACGCGGCAATTGACGCTTCAACTGTCAACGATCCGCTCTACGTCAAGGCGCTCGTCTTGAAAAAGGGAAATTGCACCGTAGTCATCATCACCGTTGACGCAGTCGCCGTGGGCGAAATCGGCACCATCGGTAACGACTACTTAGCAAAGGTTCGTGCGCACCTGTGGCGGGACCTGCATATCGAGCCGGAACACACCGTCATAAATGCCAGTCACTGCCACGGGGTGATCTGCAGTGACGTGGAAGAGCGAACCGTACAGGCCGTCAAGGAAGCGTGGGGAGCACTCGTTCCCGTTCGTGCCGGCGCCGGTGTTGGCCATGAAGACAGGATTACGGAAAACCGCCGTGTATGCCTGAAAAACGGCAGAGAAGCAGATGTGCGCCGGGCGTATGGTTTGCCCCCTGACGAGGAGATCGCAAACGTCGGGCCCATCGACCCACAGATCGGCGTGCTTCGCTTCGACAGGTATGACGGGAGCACCCTTGCAGTGGTGTACAACTTTGCCTGCCATCCCATACAAGGCGTGCCGGGCGGCGGCAACACGGCAGACATCACCGGGTTCGCGAGCAAGGTCATCGAGGAATGCTCGGGTGACGGTGTGATTGCTCTTTTCCTCCAGGGCTGTGCCGGCGACATAAACCCCGTCTTCTACAGGGCCGTCGACCGTCCAAAAGACGCGGAAACTCCGGGCAACCTGCTGGGGTTAAGCACAATGCGCGCGTTGAGAAAGGTAAGGACCGCCGTAAATCCAACGTTGAGAATGATAACCGAATCTCTATCGCTTCCCATTGCAGACTTGGAGCCGCACATCGATGATCTGCGGCAACGCCAGGATGAGCTTCTCAGCTCTCTCCATATGACGCCCCTCAACCTGAAGAGTTTTTTGTCACTGATAGTGAAATATCGGTTATTTCCCGATTTCCCCTCCTATGATGCCCACCATTATCTGCATGAAGACGCGATGGGGTGGGAACACTTCTCCAGGCTCGATGAGGAAAACCGGAGAAATCTCGAGCT
>CAZHXC010000652.1:0-1805 GCA_964536145.1 uncultured Spirochaetales bacterium
TTCGGCTAACGGCACGGGATCAGGGTTCGAGTCCTCGCCGCGAATCTCAGAGAGCTTTGAGAGGAGTTCTTTTTCTTTCCCGCTCAGCTTGGTTGGAATCGTTACCTGAATACGAATATACATATCACCTCTTCGGTTCACGTTATGAAGATACGGAACTCCTTCATTCTTTATCCGCAGGATCTTGCCGTTCTGCGTTCCGGGAGGTATTTTCACCTTTATCTTTCTGTCGTCTAAAGTGGCTACCTCAATAGTGGTTCCCAGGGCCGCCTGTGTAACCGAAATGGGAACCACGCAGTAGATATCATTACGCTCGCGCTGAAAATGCTTGTGCGGCTGTACGTGAATATCCACGTACAGATCACCGGGGGATCCTCCATTTGGACCAAAGTCTCCCTGGCCCGGAATGCTTATTCGTTTGCCGGTTTCTATTCCCGCCGGGATAGTTACCTTGATTCGCTGCTTCTTGTCGACAAGTCCGCTACCGTGGCATTCCTCACAAGGATTCTCAATGATGTATCCTTCCCCGCCGCAGGTTGAACAGGGGGAGGCGATCGAAAAGAAACCCGAGCTTCGCCTCACTTGCCCGCTGCCGCCGCATGTGGGACAGATTTTTTTACCACTCCCGCTCTCTGCACCGGTGCCCTTGCATGCAGAACAAGCCGCGTGCCGCTGGTAGGAAACCTCTGTTTCCGTCCCAAAAACAGCGTCTGTGAAGGATATCTCAAGATTGTAACGCAAATCCGAGCCGCGAGCACGGCCACCCCGGGAGCCTCCCCGTCTTCTGCCGCCGCCGAAAAAAGAATCGAAGATACCGGAGAAATCTCCAAAGATATCTTCAAAATCGCGAAAAACCGAGCTGTAATCGTGGGCGCCCCCGGCCATGCCCTCCACCCCGGCAAAGCCAAACTGATCGTAAGCCTGGCGCTTGCTGTCATTGCTCAGTATCTCGTAAGCGTCGGTCGCCTCCTTAAAGCGCTCTTCGGCCTCGGCGTTATTGGGGTTTCTGTCAGGGTGGTACTGTACCGCGAGCTTGCGGTAGGCCTTCTTTATCTCGTCCTTACCGGCATCGCGGGTTACATTTAAGACTTCGTAGTAATCTCTCTTAGCCACTCAATTACCGACTTGCTATGGGGTTCTACACGTCGCCGCATTGCGGCGACGTATAGTTTGAAATGCAATTACTCGTTGCTTTCGTCTTCGTCAACTACTTCGTAGTCTACGTCCTCGACATTGCCGCCGGAATCGGAGCCCGGCTGCTGACTTTCACCACCGGCACCGGCAGAGGCCTCCTCCTGCGCTCCCTGCGCCTGGGCGCCGGCGTTTTTGTACACCTCTTCTGCGAGTTTGTGCGATGCCTGCTGGAGAGCCTCGGTCTTTGCCTTCATTTCACCGGCATCATCAGACTCGATGGCTTTTTTCAATTCGTCTATTGCGTTCCTGATATTCTGTCTGTCCGCTTCGGAAATCTTGTCACCATAATCGCTCAGCGTTTTCTCCGTGGAGTACACCAGGCTGTCTGCGGTGTTACGCACCTCGATCTTTTCACGCTGCGCCTTGTCTTCCTCCGCATGGTCCTCCGCTTCTCTGACCATTCGGTTGATTTCGTCTTCAGAGAGACCCGAAGATGACTCAATCCGTATTTTCTGTTCTTTTCCGGTTCCCAGGTCTTTCGCCGATACATGGACAATCCCGTTCGCATCGAAGTCAAAGGTTACTTCGATCTGCGGAACTCCTCTCGGCGCCGGTGGTATACCCACCAGGTCGAACCTCCCGAGAGTCCTGTTCTGATTCGCCATCTCCCG
>CAZHXC010000653.1:0-1802 GCA_964536145.1 uncultured Spirochaetales bacterium
CCGGCTCCATTTCTTCCTCCTCTTCCTCTCCCGATACGAACGGTTTGAAAGTGTACTTACCTTTCAGCAATATCTCAGGAGTTTTGAGTGACTTCCCTTCGAGAAATCCGATGCAAGCCTTTATTGCACTATTTGCGACCCGTTTTTCAATTCCATCGGAAAAGCCGCCGGCGTATATGGTAACTAACTCGTTTCGCTTGAGGCTTTGGACAGCCTCCCAATGGTCTGAGTTTTTTGGATTGATGACACTAAAGCCAAGCTCAGGGTGATGGTAGGAAATGACGATGTCCACCGCCTTCCATTTCCTGACCTCTTTACTGAAATCTTCAAAATCTTCAACCATGCGGCTCATGTTGTGGGAGACGTAATGATATTGATATTTGTCCACCAATAAAGCGTAAAGGATCGGGCTCAATTGAGTTTGCTTGATCTCATCGGCCGCAAGATGAGTGTTCAGGATATCAGCCAGATTATGGCGGGATTCAAAATCGTCCAGCAAAGCGGAAACGGTCTTGAAATGCTCAAGAGACTTGTTGAAGCCCTCTCGATCAAAGAACTGTTCGAACTCGTAATTAGATGCGGGCATACTGATTACCCTCCCGGGAATGGAATACAACATAATAGAGTAATGGAATATTCAGGGGCGACACAAGAGCCCTCCACCGTAAAGTGCAAAAAAAACGTACCCCCCGTCACGGGGGGTACGATCTTATTATTACAGACTCTTCAGACCGTCGTCGTCTTTCTTGGGCCGGCCTCGCTTCTTTGAGCTCGACCTTCCCTTTGATTTGGATTTAGGTGCGGGTTTTTCCTTTTCTTCCTCTACTACGGTTTGTGCTTCCGGTGCATTTGAGGATTGCTCGTTGAGCATGTCAATGTAGGCCTGTCCGCTGCCGGCTTGTTCTCCTTCTTCTTCGCCCAATTCGGTGGAGAAGCTCATCGCAATATCGTCACGAACAGTGGATCGTCGCCTCGAGAAGGAGGCAAACGCCGCATCCTGAAAACCCTTCGATACGCCGTGGAGAAACTCGTTGAGCACGTTTGCCATGCCGTCGAGAGTCGCCTTCTTTCGCTTGATCGACGTAATGTCTACGTCGAGAAGCAATCCGGGCTGGATGTGGTACGGATTGATTTTGTAATCGTACGCGTTGAACTTACCCTCGAGGAATTGAAGCCGTTCTTCCATAACGCGTCTCTGTATCGGATACCTGTATCCGTACATCTCCTGCAGGCGCTCTTTCATCATCACGAGCTTTGTTTTGGCTTTATCCTTCTCAAAGAGATAGGTCCGGTTCATTTCCTCAACCTGTGTGTCGGCGGCCTTTACAAAAGTTATTTCGTCCCAGGTTTTCTCGATATCTTCGTAGAGCGGATCACCGGTTCGCGCCTTTATTTTGCGGCGGATCTTGCTTCTGTAGATTTTCGCCAAATCCCCAAAGTCGGTAATCCGCTTCATGAACTTGGAATCCTCATACACCATCTCGAGTACGTCCCACAGGTGCTGAATCTCGATCTCGAAGGATTTCATCTGCACATCGTAGGCTTTTCTCTCTTCCATGAGCTGCGACTCGTCGTAATACTTCAGCAGGATATCGTAACGCTCATCGGGCAATTGGGTTGGATCAGTCTCCTCATATTCCCGAATGATCAATTCTCTGGCGTTCTTGAGGTTCTCGATGTACTGGTAGCCCATCTTTGATGTATCGAGGATTGCAGTTATCGAGTTAACGGCGGTGTTGTATCCGCGGTTTCTGATGTTTTCGATGTCGATTATCTTCTTCAGGTTTTCACGGATGTTCAGC
>CAZHXC010000654.1:0-1797 GCA_964536145.1 uncultured Spirochaetales bacterium
CTCGCAGGCTTCTATCTCCCCTCCGGCTACAACAGTGTTTTCAGCCGATCGAGCAGGCTCCCAAAGCTGTTCATAGCTTCCTGTACCGGTTCCGGCTTGCTCATATCCACTCCGGCAAGCTGCAGCGATTCGAGTGGAAACCGTGAACCGCCGGATTTGAGAAAACTCAAATACCTCTCGCGTTCTTCGTCTCCTCCATTTAGAAGCCGTTTTGCCAGCGCGATGCTCGCGGTGAGGCCGGTGGCATACTTGTATACATAGAACGCCCTGTAGAAGTGGGGGATACGCAGCCCTTCTAGATCGCTCTGCTCGAGCAGACCGACTTTTGGACCGAAATACTTTTCGAGAAGCTCCCGGTAGGTGTTCCGGAGCACGTCCACCGTGAGCGGTGTCCCGGACTCGAGCAGTGAATGGGTCTTGTCCTCAAACTCGGCAAACATCGTCTGTCTGAAAATCGTGGCAACCATGTCATCGAGCTGCTTGCCGATAAGATAGGCGGTCATGCCGTCGCTTTCAGACTTGTCCATCAGGTCTTTCGCGAGGAGTTGTTCGTTGAATGTCGAGGCGACTTCAGCCTCGAATATCGTATAGCTGTAATACTGGAAGGGATTGTTCTTTGAGCTGTACCACGAATGCATGGAGTGACCGCCCTCGTGGGCGAGGGTGAACACGTCTCTGAACACATCCTCCTTGAAATTCATGAGGATGTACGGATCACCCGCATAAGACCCTGCCGAAAATGCTCCCGAACGCTTTCCCTTGTTTTCGTACCGGTCGACCCACCTCCCGAGGAGTCCTTCCTTCAGAACGGTGCGGTATTCCTCACCGAGGGGCGCGAGGCCGGCAATTACCACGTCAACGGCCTCCTCATAGGTATGGGTGACGTGGATGTCCGAGATGAAGGGCACGTACACGTCGTAGTGCTTGAGCTGATCGAGGCCCAGCGCCTCCCGTTTTACCTCGTAATAGTCGTGCAGAAGCGGGAGGTTTTTCGAAATCGTAGCTATCAAGTTGTCATACACATCCATCGGAACATTGTCAGGAAAAAGCGCGGCGGCTCTCGAAGATTCGAAATTGCGTATTTCGGAGCGATACTTGTCGAGATGCACGTTGCCGCCGTACAGAGCGGACAGAGTATTCCGATGATTTTCGAAAACCGAATAGAACTGGGTATACACCTTCTCCCGCAATTCACGGTTTGGATTGATCATGAAGGCGCTCCAGGTCGATTGTGTGAGCGGGCGTCTTCCATCATCAGTCTCAACTTCACCAAAATCCATATCCACGTTGGTGAGTGCCTCAAAGGTCTTGCTCGCGGTTTGGTTTGCCTCCGATTGCAGAGCAAGCAGCCGCTCCTCGGATTCTGAAAGCACGTGAGGCTTGTATCTGAGTATTTTCTTCAATGGTATGAGGAACGGTTCAAGCTCCGGGCTCTTTAGAAAACCTTCCATCACATCATCCGGAATCGATTGAATCTCCGGTGTCTGATAGCTCGCAGCAGCCTGCGCCTTTGTTGCCGTGGCCATGTATTTTGAGTATCGCTCCTGATTCTTGCTCGAACCGGCATCCTCCGAATACTTGAGCATTGCGTAATAGCCAAGACGCTCATCGAGGAGCTCCACCTCATTCATGAAGTCGAAGCATTCCCGCAATCTCGCGGCTGATTGCCCCAGGGTGCCTTTGAACCCGGGTATCCTTCCGGTGAGTGCGGCAAGCTCTTTGAGCCCGTTTTCCCAGGCCGCGTCGTCTGCAAAGAGCTTGCTGAGATCCCAGGTGTGCTCCCTCGGCACGTCTTTT
>CAZHXC010000655.1:0-1790 GCA_964536145.1 uncultured Spirochaetales bacterium
ATGGTTTTGATCGAACTCTCTGGTCTGTGGTTTGGCGATATCGTGCAACAGCGCTGCCGCGCGTACCTCGGCGGCGTTGATCTGATTGCCGGTCTCGATAAGCTTCCCGGCAATAGCAACCGCTACCGTGGCCATCTCCCCGCCGCGGCGTCTGAGGTCTTCTCCCGTCCCCGCTATGTCAAAAAGCGCTTCGCACTCTCCCGGAGATGGAATGTGGTAGCTCCGATAATCCTCGAGAAGCCGGGCGTAGTCTTCTTTTGTGTCCATATCTTCACGAATAAATCGATCCGCCACCGCGATATCGGTCGCTGTATCCTCGTGGGTGCTCAAGACCTCCCGCAGGTTACCGGTTTTCGTCCGGGAAAGAATCTCTTCGGTAAAAGATGCGGGTATCAACGGCGGATGGCCGCGTCTTGAGCAAAAAGTTGGATGGAGCACTCTATCCGGCGACGGTGAGGCATGTTCCAACATGCGCTTGATGGTCTCCGGTCGTACCAGTGGGATATCGACCGGCATGATGAAAAAGGCCCGATGGTGCGGCGACAGACGCCGGACACCCGCCTGAATCGATGTGAACATGCCGGCTTCGTAATCCGGGTTTTCGACGGTCTGGATGCCGCGATGCTCAATGCCCGCAAGCAGCTGTTCACCTCTCCACCCTGTTACCAGCACGACCTCTACACCGTTGCTCAAGAAGCTCGAAACAAGCCGGTCGGTAATGGTCCGTCCGCCTATTTCGAGCAGGGGTTTGAAACCGCCCATGCGTTGTGAGTATCCCGCCGCCAGGATAATCGCGGCGTACCCGCTTTTTCTCATCAAGCGGCTCGGGACAGATCCACCCGCTGCAGCCGCCTGGAGTTTGTCACCACGTTGATCGAGCTGAAGGCCATGGCTATCTCAGCGAGCACCGGATGCATCACCCCGATGATTGCCAGGGGCACCATCACAACGTTGTAGAAAAAAGCCCAGAAGAGATTCTGCCGTATCTTTTTGAATGTTGCCCGGCTGAGGCGCAGCGCCTTTACCACCGCATCGAGATCGCCCTGCACGAGAACGATATCACCTGCTTCGATGGCGATATCGGTCCCGGTACCGATGGCGATACCAACATCGGCCTGCGTCAGCGCGGGAGCGTCGTTGATGCCGTCACCAACCATGGCCACGCTTTTTCCCGAATCCTGAAGCTTGCGTACCTCGTTTGCCTTGTCCTCCGGCATCACATTCGCTATCACCGCATCGATCCCTACTTCGGCGGCAATCGCCTTGGCCGTACGTTCGTTATCTCCGGTGATCATCACCGGCACCATCCCGGCGGCCTTGAGCTCGGCAATTGCCCGCGCGCTCGACTCCTTTACTTGATCCGCGACGGCAATGAGGCCCGCTAATTTCTTGTCTGCGGCTACTATCATGACGGTCTTTGCCTGATTCTCGAGCCGCCGTTTCTCTTCTTCGATATCCGCGCCGACATCGATTCCCATCTGAGAGAGGAGTTTCCTCGTACCGATTACGACGGGTTTCCCGTCTACACTACCCTTTACACCGCCGCCTGTAAACGATTCGAACGCCTCGGGAGTCTTGAGCTCAACTGAAGCGCCCTTCGCATGCGCAACAATCGCCTGCCCGAGGGGATGCTCCGAGCCGGATTCCACCGAGGCGGCAAACTCAAGTAACTCGGATTCGCTAATGCCCCCTACCGGTCTGATATCGGTAACCCCGGGCTTGCCCATGGTGATGGTTCCCGTCTTGTCGAGGATGATCGTCTGAATGTCCTTAATAGCCTGTATCGCCGC
>CAZHXC010000656.1:0-1755 GCA_964536145.1 uncultured Spirochaetales bacterium
TGGCATGGGACCGGCTACCGGGAGGTTGCGGCCGCAACGGGCGCGAAACTGCGCTGTCCCAAGAGCTACACCTGTGTCAAAAAAGCGGTGCCGGACTCGTGCGTTCATCAGACATTGAAAGTCAGCCGGCTCGCGACGGATCCCCACGTGGTACTCGTCAACGTGCCCAAGCTCAAGACTCACAATTTAGCGGCCACAACGCTTTCCATGAAGAATCTCATGGGTGTGGTCAATGTGGCTGACCGCCACTACTGCCGACAGGCGTGGGAAGCGATACCCGAGAAGGAGAGGTCTGCGGATAGGGAACGGAGCGATACCGCGGATAGAGATCTTCACAAGCGATGGCAACGGGGGCTGGCCGATAGATTAGTTGATACGGCCAAGGTCGTGAAACCGCGTCTCAACATCGTGGAAGGCGTTGTTGGTAGAGACGGCACCGGCTTCCGGAGGGGTCGGAACTACCCGATGGGTCTCGTCGTTGCCGGGATCAACCAGGTAGCCGTCGACAGTGTGGCAAGCTATCTCATGGGGTTTGATCCGGGCTCGCTGATCTACCTTCAGGCAGCTTCTAAGGCCGGCCTCGGTCAAACCGACCTCGGCAAGCTCACGATCTATACTGCTGAGGAAGGCCAACTCATTCCCTGCAGAAAGATAGAGGAGTGGGTGGCCGATCCGAAATTCGAGCTGATCACCCGCCTGCCGGGTGACCCGCAATAGGAAATGCAACGCATAAGGAGTTATGTATATGACCCAGCGAGGGAGCCTGCTCCTCAAAGGAGGGCATGTCATCGATCCGGCGAACAAGATCGATGCGGTGAAGGACGTATCCATCCGTGGCGGCCGTATCGAAGAGGTCGGCGGTGAATTGCCCGCCGCCGGCGCGGATGTGATAGACCTTTCCGGCTGTTACGTTACCCCCGGTTTGATCGACATGCACACCCACGTCTACCTCTTCGATGAGAATCCTGACAACTATGTCAGGGGAATACACGCAGACGCGCACCTCTTTGCCTCCGGGGTGACAACGACGGTTGACGCCGGTACCGCCGGATGGCGAAACTTCGATGATTTTGAGAAAGGATGTATCAGGAGCTCGAAGGTCCGTATCCTGGCATTTGTCAATATCGCGGGCCCGGGAATGGTGGAAGCTTCAAAAGAGCAGGATATCACCGAGATGCGGCCGGAGAAAGCGGCGGCGATTGCCGGGAAGTTCCCGGATCTGATAGTCGGGATAAAGACCGCTCATTACCGGGTAGAAGGCGAGTGGGATGAGAGGCACCCGCCGTGGGAATCGGTCGACCGGGCCGTTGAGGCCGCTGAGCTTTGCGGTAAGCCCGTGATGGTCGATTTCTTTCCACGGCCGCCTGAACGCCCTTACCCTGATTTGCTGCTGAAGCACCTCCGGCCGGGGGATATTCACACCCATGTCTTTGCCGGACAGTTTCCCATCGTGGACGAGCAGGGAAAGGTAAACGAATTCTTGAGGGAGGCGCGTCGGAAAGGGATCATCTTCGACCTCGGTCACGGCGCGGGGAGCTTTCTCTTTAGAAACGCGGTTCCGGCTCTAAAGGACGGCTTCCCGCCGGATTCGATCAGTACGGATCTGCACATGGGGAACATCAACGGACCGGTGGTAAGCATGGCGCGTACGATGTCGAAGCTGCTCAACATCGGTATGCCCTTGCAGGACGCCGTCATGCGCTCGACAGTGGCCCCGGCCCGGGAGATAGGGCGCCCGGAGCTCGGGACGCTGAC
>CAZHXC010000657.1:0-1743 GCA_964536145.1 uncultured Spirochaetales bacterium
CCGTCAAAGTCCGCGTTATAAGCATTACAGACGAGGGGATGCAGCTTGATAGCCTTGCCCTCAACGAGCACCGGCTCAAACGCCTGAATACCGAGTCTGTGCAGCGTGGGCGCCCTGTTCAGTAGCACCGGATGCTCTTTAACAACCTCATCGAGTACCGCAAACACCTCAGGGGTTTCCTGCTCAACAAGGGTTTTCGCCTTCTTGATGTTGTAGACAACGTCTTTTTCGACGAGTTTCTTCATGATAAACGGCTTGTACAGCTCCAATGCCATCTTTGTGGGAAGACCGCACTGGTGAAGCTTGAGCTCCGGGCCTACAACGATTACCGAACGGCCGGAATAATCCACCCTCTTTCCAAGCAGGTTCTGCCTGAACCGCCCCTGTTTTCCCTTGAGCATGTCCGAGAGGGACTTGAGCGGTCTGTTTGATGCGCCCTTCACCACCCGCTTCTTCTTTGAGTTGTCAAAAAGCGCATCCACCGCTTCCTGAAGCATGCGTTTTTCATTTCTAATGATGATGTCGGGAGCGTTTAGCGACATGAGCCTCTTCAGCCTGTTGTTCCGGTTGATGACTCTTCGGTAAAGATCGTTTAAGTCGGAGGTAGCAAAACGTCCTCCGTCTAGCTGTACCATCGGCCTCAGCTCCGGTGGTATTACCGGTATGACATCAAGGATCATCCAATCGGGTTGATTCCCTGAGTCTCTGAAGTTCTCCACAATCTCGATACGCTTGAGCAACCGCTTGTCTGATTTGAGACCTTTTTCAACCATCCGCTTTCTGAGTCTCGCGCTCAGGGCGTCCAGGTCAAGCTCTTCCAACAGCGTACGGATCGCTTCAGCACCAATACCGGCGGTAAATCCCATACCAAAGCGGTCACGAGCCTCCATATACTCCTCTTCAGAGAGAAGTTGCATCTTTTTCAAATCCGTGTCGCTCGGGTCAATGACAATGTACTTCTCATAGTAGAGAATCGAGCGCAGACCTGCGATTGAAAGGTCGAGGAGAAGCCCCATTCTCGAAGGTACTGACCGGTAATACCAGATATGCGACACCGGTGAGGCAAGCTCGATATGCCCCATCCGTTCCCGCCGCACCTTGAAGTGGGTTACTTCGACACCGCACCGGTCACAGATAACGCCTTTGTACCGGATGGATTTGAACTTTCCGCAATAACACTCCCACTCTTTTGTGGTTCCGAATATCCGCTCACAGAAAAGCCCGTCTTTCTCCGGTCGCAGCGTCCGATAGTTAATAGTCTCGGGCTTTTTCACTTCGCCGTAGGACCATGCACGGATCTGCTCGGGCGAAGCAAGCTTGATCATTATGTTATCAAAATCCTGAATATCTCTCATAGCAATCCCTCCCTAGAATTGGCTTCCCTGGCGGTTTATCAACTCGGCGTCCCGCTCGGTAAGGGGTACTCTCTTCCCCCTGGAGTCCCAAATCGATATGTCTAAAGCAAGGCCGCGAAGCTCCTGGACGAGCACGTTGAACGACTCGGGGATTCCCGCCGATGAAGAGGGCTCTCCTTTCACAATGCTCTCGTATATTTTGGCGCGCCCTGTCATGTCGTCCGACTTGATGGTGAGCAATTCCTGTAGCGTATTTGCCGCTCCGTAAGCTTCCAGCGCCCATACTTCCATCTCTCCGAGCCGCTGACCGCCGAACTGCGCCTTTCCGCCCAGGGGCTGTTGCGTAACCAGCGAATAAGGCCCGGTGGAGCGGGCGTGCATCTTGTCG
>CAZHXC010000658.1:0-1052 GCA_964536145.1 uncultured Spirochaetales bacterium
TGCGGCGTATTCGTCTTGTCCGCTCTGCGCGCCGGCGCGGGCCTCCCTCATGGCCGGCCGGCAGACATCGGACATTAAGGCCTACGACAATGCTGCGCTGTTAGCGGCGGATGAGCCGACTTTTGCGCACTATCTGACAAACGCCGGATACGAGTGTGTACTTTCGGGGAAGATGCACTTCATTGGCCCCGATCAACTTCATGGGTTCAAGAAGAGGTTGACCACCGATATCTATCCTTCCGATTTCTCATGGACTCGCTCCCGGGAGTGGGAAGGAAATACCATCTTCGTTCCGGACAGACTGGCGCCGGCGTATACCGTTGCAGAGGGTGATAACCTCGAGGGTATCGGAAGACGGCGTTGGAACCGTTATCTGGAATACGACGTGCGGAGCAATACGCGGGCGGTCGAATACCTCCGGCGGCAGCGGATAAGCGACCGCTATGATTCGGTGGGTGACTTCGCCCACGGTCACAGCAACAACCATCCGTTTTTCTTAGGCGTGAGCTATCATCATCCACACCAGCCGCTGCATGTGCCTCAGAGATTCTGGGACATGTACGAAGGTGTAGAGATCCCTATCCCGGAAATCCCGGAAGACATCGAACAGCGACGGTCCCAGCTGGACAGATGGCTCCATCTTTCCCACGGTTTGAACAAGAAAAACGTCACCGATCCGGAGAACTTGAAAGTTATGCACCGCGCCTATTTTGCGCTTGTCAGCTTTGTTGACCACCTGGTGGGTGAGCTTCTCGATGAGCTCGAGGAGCAGGGACTTGCCGACAATACGGTGGTGATGTTTACCAGCGATCACGGGGACATGCTCGGTTCCCGGGGGATGATCCAGAAGCGCTGCTTCTACGAACAGTCGGCGCGGGTACCGCTGATTCTCCGCCTCCCCGACGGACGCGGTGCGGGTACGAAGGTGAAAGAACCGGTTTCCCTGATCGACATTCTCCCGACCTGCACGGATCTTGCGGGATTTCCCGATGAGCTCACCGCACCGTATGACGGGGTTTCTTTGCTGCGGTACCTCGACGGATCGGCGGGGG
>CAZHXC010000658.1:1062-1740 GCA_964536145.1 uncultured Spirochaetales bacterium
AGCGAATCGTCTACAGCGAGTCACACTCAGACGGGGTGTGGGGACCCTGCATCATGGCCCGGCAGGGCAGGTACAAGTACAACTATATCCACGGGTACGATCCCCAACTCTTCGATCTTGAGTCTGATCCGGAGGAGATGGAGAACCTCGCACGCAAGGACGAATATGCGGAGATAGAATCAAAGCTCAAAGCTGCGATCCTCGACAGGTTCGACCCTGAGGCGATAGAGCAGGATGTGCAGGCCAACGTCAAGCGAAGGCTGATCATAGAGGCGGCAATGAAGCTGAACGAAACCGCCTGGGACTACACCTTTGCCGAAGAGGGGAGGAATCTCTACCGGCGTCACAAGGAACCGGCGCCGGAAGCGACCAAGCGGGTCCTGAAAGACGTCGAGTTCCGGTTTTAGCCGCCAGGCGATCGCCGCGGGGTGCCGGTCGCTTGCCGAAAGCGCCATGAGCGCGGCCGTCTCACGCACGCGGCCCGCGCCCGGCGCCGCGGCCGCCGAAGAAAAGCGCAGTTCATGCGGTGGCTGTTTCCTACGAGCCCAGCACTCCTAAAAGCACACCCGCAGCCACCGCCGAGCCGATCACACCGGCAACATTGGGCGCCATCGCGTGCATCAGCAGGTAGTTCTTTTTGTCGTACACCTGGCCGAGGTGGTGAACCACCCGCGCACT
>CAZHXC010000659.1:0-1735 GCA_964536145.1 uncultured Spirochaetales bacterium
AGCGTGGAGTTGATCCTGATTTGTAGGAACCCTCGTGCTCTTCATCGATGATGATGAGCCCCAAGTTCACCACCGGAGCAAAGACCGCGCTCCGCGCTCCCACCACAAGACGGGCGCTCCCCGAGGCGATACGCCTCCACTCCGCAAGCTTCTGCGAAGGCGTCAGCCGCGAGTGGATAACCGCAAGCGCCTCACCGAACCGTCCTTTCAGACTGTCAACGAGTTGATGGGTAAGCGAGATTTCCGGGACGAGATAGATTGCAGAACGCCCCTCTTTGATCGTGGTTTCCGCAATTCTCAGGAACACCTCGGTTTTGCCTGATCCGGTGACCCCAAAGAGATAGAACATGCCGCTCTCGCTGCTGCACACCCGGTCAAAGGCGTCCCTTTGATTGGCCGACAACTCGTGAGGAACACGCAGCTCGCTCTCATCGGCTATCTCGGTACCGAGGGGGCTTTCCCGGCGGGCGCCGGGGAGCATCACCGACAGCGCTTCACCAAGCGAACACATATACATGCCGGAGGTCCACTTTGCAAGCTCGAGGAGATGATCATCAAACAGCGGCTCCTCATCCAACACCTTGTCTACAGAGCGGATGGTAAAATTCCCTTCCGGCTGTGCGATCCCGGAAGCCACGACAAAGCCTGTAAGCGTGCGCTTTCCAAAGGGCGCTACAACACGGCAGCCTTTCCGCACGTTCATACCGGGTGGAAGCGAATAGGTGAACGTACCGTGCACCGGTACGTTGAGGGCAACCTCTATAAATGTCTTCTCGTGTTCCATCAGAATTGGCCGTTTAGCACTCACCGGACCGCGCACCGGGCGCGCATCGTCCGGACGAGGCGTCACTTGGTGGGATCGTCATCAAGCACGCTCCTCAGCAGCTTGAGATCCTCCCACACCTCCCTGCGATACCCGGGATTCCTCAACACGCCGCTCGGATGATAGGTTGCCACGAGCGGAATATCGTGAAACAGATAGACCCGTCCTCTTGTTGCGCCGATGCCTTTGGTGGTGTTGAGCAAGAATCCGGCCGCAATCCGGCCGACGGTGAGAAGTGCTCTGGGTTTGAGAATTTCGATCTGCCTCATGAGATAGGGCATGCAGGCCGAGGCCTCTTCCGGGCGCGGGTCACGGTTGCCCGGCGGCCGGCACTTGACGATATTGCCGATAAAGGTGTTGGTCTCCCGGGAAAGGTCAATCGCGGCAAGCCACTTGTCGAGATAACGACCGGCGGGGCCGACGAAGGGTAAACCGGTTCTGTCCTCCTCAGCCCCCGGACCTTCACCAATGACAAAAACGTCCGGGTTGGCAGAGCCCATCCCCGGCACGGCGTTGGTCCGGCCAAGCCCCAGCTCACAGCGGGCGCAGCTGCGTACTTCATGTTCCACCGATTTTAGCAAATCGTTTGCTGCTCCGCCGCCGCCGTCATTCGCTTGAGGCGCCGGTTCAACGCCTTCCGCGGGCGGCGTCGTCGCGCTCGATCTTTCCGCAGACGTTGCGGCGTCTTCCGGCTTTGCACTATCCGCGGGCTGCAGCTGCGGCACGCCGACGGGCGGACACGCAGGATGCGCGCTTGTGAAGCCGCCCTGCAGCACATCTTCAAGATCGTTCAATATGTTCCACATCTCTTCGGCCGGATTACTCATCGTATAACACCCTGCTTAAGAATAGTCCCTTTGCCGGGGCAGTATCCCCGGCGAGGCTGCGGTCACGGGCCTCCAGAAGCTCCGA
>CAZHXC010000660.1:0-1723 GCA_964536145.1 uncultured Spirochaetales bacterium
CGCCTCATGCTCAAGCTTATAGGCCGATAATCCCCCGCTTCTCCTGTAGGAGGCGGCGAGATCACTGAGCGTCTTTCTGAAAGTAATCGGCTTGGTGGAATCCGGGTTCTCTCCGCCAATCTGCGGAATGAACCGCTCCGATTCTATGAGCGGCCAGTAGTATTCGATCCACTTCTCCGCGATTGCCTGAATCGGGATGGCCACGACCCCTCCGGGTTCCCACCTCACGATACCGGCTTCATGCTGCGAGATATCACAGAACGCCCGCAGCAGCGCAAGCTTGTAAGTCGCAACCTTGGCGTCCCTGTTGATGATGCTCTCAATCCGGTTGATCGATTGCGAGCCGGCCGACCCGCGGTAGACGAACTGGAGGCTTGTCCAGGAGATTCCCTTACGCCCTGCTTTGTCCGCGGAGTTCCAGGTAGCTACCGTCTCGAATCCAAGCCGTTCGAACAGGAGCTGGATCCGAGCCGCGGGACGCAGCACCATGAGGCGGCCCTTCACGTCGCGGTCCTGGTCCCAATCATGCCCCTGGTCCCGGCCGGCAGCCATGTCGTCCCGCACGACCGAGAAGGAGACCAGCAATGTGCCGCCTAACTTCACGAGGCGCCGGACGTCGAAGGCCGCGTCGAAGAGTTCGGAATCAGGGATGTGCATGATTACCGCCGAAAGCACCACACCGTCGAAACCGCCGTGCAACTCCTCCGGAACTCCCCCGGGTATGGCGCCATGGGTAATCCGTCCACGAAGCTCCGGATGCTTTTTGTGCGCATAGTCGATGAGCGAGGCGGACGCTTCCAGACCGTACGGCTCGCATCCGAGTCTGCGAAGAAGGGCCATGTCTCTCCCGGAACCGCACCCGATGTCGAGCACCCGGTCTCCTGCTTTGAAAATCATCGGAAAGAGTGCGGCGAAAGAGCTCTCGATGGCTTCGTAGCCTCCGGCGATCTGAGTGGCGTGCGTGTTGTAATAATCGATAGTGTGTTTATCCATCTACCAGCTGAGCTCCCGGAAACAGAAACTTAGATTCAGTCACCACCTAATACTCGATTAAGCCCGTGGATACAATGCCTAAACATCGGGCTGTTTATTTCCTCACGGACATACTTCGCCGTCATCCTTCGTTTGGTTCAATATCTGCTGCGAGCGGTGATGACTAAGGGACTGCAATAACTTCTCTTTGTGCACGGAAAAATTGTAGCCGATAATGCTGAAATTCGCTACATGATGAAATAGTAATCGACGGTCGGTTTATCTATACTGCAAACTTGCCGGGAGGGTGAGGCACAGACGCGCGTCCGTGAGTGCCTGTTCCTTCGCATCTTCGGACACAAACACGTTCAAATGGTCCACCGCCCGGGTCATCGCGACGTAGATCACGTTTCTCGTA
The DNA here is from genome assembly GCA_964536145.1 of uncultured Spirochaetales bacterium. GTDB lineage: Bacteria > Spirochaetota > Spirochaetia > ARS1246 > ARS1246 > JAFGHN01. The sequence goes on from CAZHXC010000660.1 coordinate 1,391, forward strand.
ATCGTGTCCTTCTCAACGATGCGATAATCCACATCGGCCCGCGGATCGAGACTCCCAAGGGCGTCCCGCAGGTAGCTCTCTACGAATGAATGCACCGCGAGGAGATAGAAGCCTGGATCGTTTCATTGGTCCCGGATGGAATTTTGCGTGCGAGGTATAAGGAAAACCGAAGAGACATTTGGGTTGTTGGAGCATGGCCTATGGCGCTCCGGCGCAGCTATCTTATTTCCCGCCTCGTGGAGATAATGCCGTTCACGCTGAGCGATAGCAAAGACCTGGCTTGATGATGTGTACATTTGACTGTACACTTGAGTACAGAAGAGGCCTGTATGA
>CAZHXC010000661.1:0-1718 GCA_964536145.1 uncultured Spirochaetales bacterium
TGATACATAACAGCCTAATCCCGTCCGTGAAATCGCCCCCGGCCAAGCTTGACAATTGGTATCGGATAGTTTATGTTTCTCTGACTAAAAAAGATCGGTCGAGGTTAAATCATGGCTGTACCGAAACATAAGACATCCAAGGCGAAAGCGCGGGGCAGAAAAGCTATAAACATGAAGCTTTCAGTACCTTCGCTTGTCGAATGCGGTAATTGTGGTAACAGAATATTACCGCACAGAGTATGTCCTAAGTGCGGATACTATAAAGGCAAACAAGTCATTGAGCCGGAAGATATGGCTTAAATAAATGAGTAATGAAGGAGCTATGCATGGATGAATTGTTTGACAAGATGAAAAAAATTATTGCGGAAAAACTGGAAGTTGAAGAAGACAAAATAACGATGGACTCATCCTTTCGACAGGATCTTGGCGCAGACAGCCTCGACACCTACGAACTGGTATATGCTATAGAAGAAGAACTTGGCATTAGTATTCCGGATGAGAAAGCTAATGAGTTCGAAACCGTTGGAGATGCCCTTGAGTTTATAAAAACTCAGGTACAATAGATAAAGGGTGCTATTCCAACAAAAGATTGAGGTAGAGCTCCCGCCGCCGGTCTCCGATGAAAGGCGGCAGGAGCTCTATCTATTTGAAAAACACGCTGGAATTAAGTTTAGAAATCTACGACTGCTCAATCTCGCTTTTTGTCACCGCTCTTATGCCAATGAAAGCGGCGAATTTGACAACAACGAAAAACTGGAGTTCCTGGGAGACAGCGTTCTCGGTTTGGTGGTATGCGAATACCTCTATGTAGAGCTGTCCGGCAAGAATGAGGGCGAACTGGCCCGGATCAAATCCTTTGTGGTAAGCGAATCAACTCTCGAGATTATTGCGAGGAACCTGAAAGTTGAAAACTTTATATTGATAGGCCGGGGCGAAGAATACTCCGGAGGGAGATCTAAGACCGCGATCCTTGCAGACTGTATGGAAGCCGTAATTGGGGCATATTTTCTCGACTCAGGTTTCAAACCGACCCGTGCGCTCATTCGCAAACTCTTTGTGCCGGAAATAGACAAAGTGCTCGAAGACAAACACAGGAAGGATTACAAGACGCTCCTGCAGGAATATGTACAGAAAAAATACAAAAACTACCCACGGTATGTCCTCGAGAAAAAAACAGGCCCGGATCACGATAGAACATTCTGGGTCAATGTTAGAATAGAAGGCAAGCAGTACGGCCCTGGAAAAGGAAAGAGCAAGAAAGAGGCCGAACGGGAAGCAGCGAGTATCGCCTACCAGACACTTGTAAAAAAGAAAGAGAAAAGCAGATAAGCCGGAGCGTCTGCGTTTTGGGCGTTACTTATCCCCGCGGGCGATATATCCGGTGTAAAACCTCTTTGCAAGCTCGATAAGTCTCGAGTGCTCGTTCTGTGAAGGGTCATCTGTCACTGTTTCGAGAAGAAACTCCAACACTTTTCCCATATCAGGACCTTTTGGAATGCCCGCTTTATGAAGATCATCACCGCTGACATGGAGGTCTTTTATTGAAAGCGCGTGATCCATCTCGAGAATTGCATGAATACGGTCTCGGAACTCCGATATGGAACGTCCTGAGGGAGGCTCCCGACGCATACCAAAACCGTCCGCAATTCGCAGAGAGAAGAGCTTTTCTACGTTTTCCACACCAACGCGTCGTAAGAAGCGACGTATCGCCGCATCGG
>CAZHXC010000662.1:0-1709 GCA_964536145.1 uncultured Spirochaetales bacterium
ATTGCGGGGTAATCTGCGTCAAAGGGATAATAGCGGTACTCGTCGGCCGGTTCACCGTTCTCTGCCGCTATTCTTTCTTTCAACTGATCTACGAATTCGTCTTTCTGCCCGTTTTCCGGACCAAGAAGGAGATAGACGCCTGCGGCCACGCTAATTGTAGCTCCTGATAATGCAGGAGAGCTTTCCAAGCACCCTGACGTTTTGGGTATAGATGGGAGGGTACACGGGGTTCTCCGCTTTTAGTTTCACTCTGTTTTTTTCTTTGTAGAACCGTTTGAGGGTCACCGCCTCATCATTGATAATCGCAACCACGATGTCACCGTTGTCCGCCTGCTGACGCTGTTCAAAAATCGCAACATCCCCGTCTAAGATTCCAACACCCTCCATGCTGTCACCCTGGACATGCAAGGCAAAATGGCGTCCCTGGTTCAAGTTTTCAGACGATACCTTGATCATGCCGTCGAAGTTTTCCTCTGCAAAGAGTGGAATCCCCGCCGCCACGTGACCAATGAGAGGTACTTCAACAAAATCCACTTCCGTTGTGCCGTTCTCTATGATTTCTATAGCCCTGGACCTGCCAAGATCACACCGTATCCGTTCCTTCTTTTCGAGCGCTTTGACGTGGTCATAGGCGCCTTTGACGGAGATTGAAAAGTGAGCGGCAATTTCACGGATTGTCGGAGGGTACTTGTGATTCTTTATAAACTCTTTAATGAATTCGAGAATTTCACTTTGTCTATTTGTTAACGATTTCATCTTTCAATATGTATCCCAAGTTTTTTAATCTTACCATGTAGATTGCTGGGATATATGCCTAAAACCTCGGCTGATTTGGATATGTTATAGGCGTTTTGCTTCAGTACACGCTCGATGAAGGACTTCTCGAATTCATTTCTGGCATCCTGTAACTTCATATCCTGGAACTCATCAAGCCAGCCGTCTCCGACACCAAAGTTGGCACTTTCTCCCAGGTAATACGCTACGGTCTCTTCGTGAATCTCCTCCTCGTCGACCATTATATTAATACGTTCTATGAAATTTTTCAATTCTCGCACATTTCCCGGCCACGGGTAATCCATTAACCGTCTCATCCCCGCCTCTGAAATCGACTTGGGCCTGACGCTGTCGTTGGGCTGATACTTCTTCATGAAGTACTCGACGAGTCCGGGTATATCTTCGAGACGATCCCGTAGCGGCGGCACCTCTATCGGCACCACATTGAGTCTGAAAAAGAGGTCCTCTCTGAAACGTGATGCGGCGATCTCCTCCTGTATATCTTTATTGGTAGCGGCGATGAGACGCACATCTACAGAGATCGACTCTTCTCCACCGATGCGTTCAAACTTGAGCTCCTGTATGACTCGCAGCACCTTTGCCTGTGCGGAGGGTGACATGTCCGCAACCTCATCGAGAAACAAGGTGCCGCCGTCGGCAAGCTCGAACTTGCCCTTTCTTTTTGCAACCGCGCTCGTAAACGCGCCCTTCTCGTGCCCAAAAAGCTCACTCTCAATCAGCGTGTCAGGAATAGCCGCACAGTTGACTTCAATAAAGGGCTTTTCAGCCCGCTTTGAGCGGCGATGTATCTCACGGGCGATGAGCTCCTTCCCGGTACCGTTGTCTCCATGGATCAGTATCTTTGCGTCGGTCGCTGCGCTCTGCTGGATCCGTTTCCAGATGACGTTCATCGCAGGGCTCGATCCGATCATCTT
>CAZHXC010000663.1:0-1707 GCA_964536145.1 uncultured Spirochaetales bacterium
CCCGTTTTCTGCATTCGCAGAGCCGCAGCCCGAGGCAAGACCGGCTGCAGCGCCGGAAGCATCCGCCGCATCCGACACTCAAAGCACCGGCGCCGTCGACCACTTTCCCGACAAAGTAAGTGTCGAGTACTCAACAGCGTTTAGCGTGGAGTATCATGACACCTATAAAGTGGTGACCGTTTCACGGCCGTGGCCGGGTGCGGGAGGAGGTTTTACCTACCTTTTGGCACAGCGAGGGACGGACGCTCCTTCAACTGTTCGAGCAGACAGAGTAATAAAGGTTCCGGTCAGATCGGTTGTCACCATGTCTACCTCATATCTCCCATGTCTTGAAGAGCTTGGAGTACTCGACACGCTTGTCGGTCACGAAACCTTTGCGTGGGTGTATTCAGAAGCGGTAAACGAGCTCATCTCCGACGGCGAGATCAAGGAAGTTGGTACCGGCTCGACCGTAAATGTCGAGCTTTTGCTCGAAATGAGCCCTGACCTCATCATGGCATACGGACTTGGCAACGAGTGGGATACCCACCCCAAGTTCGAGGAAGCCGGTCTTCCCTACGTCATCAATGCGGAGTGGAATGAAAAAACGCCCCTCGGGCGCGCGGAATGGATCAAGTACATCGCGCTTTTTTACAACAAGGAGGCGGAGGCGAATGCCTATTTCGACAATGTTGTTGAAGAGTACTCCGAATTATTGGAACTCGCCGCATCGACCGCCGAGAAACCTTCCATGTTTATGGGTACTCCATACCAGGGCACCTGGTGGGTATCAGGTGGAGGAAGTTTTGCCGCACAACTGTTTGCGGATGCCGGTGCAGACTACGTATGGTCCGATGACGATTCAACCGGAAGCTTGATGCTCGATATTGAAACAGTTTTCGAGAATGCCGGTGATGCTGATTACTGGGTGAATACGGGCTACTGGAACAGCCTTGCCGACGTAGAGGCCGCGGACGAACGCTTTAGTGAGTTCAAAGCCTATAAGACCGGTATGATGTACAACAACAACCTCCGGATGGGACCCGGCGGTGGAAACGACTACTACGAATCCGGCCCTGTCAAACCGAACGTAGTCCTTGCCGATCTCATCAGGATTTTTCATCCTGAGCTCCTGCCGGATCACGAGCTGTACTACTACAAGAAACTGGAGTAATTGGCATTGAACCGGCGGGCCGGCATATCTGAACCTCACCCACGGCGGCCCGCTGCGCTCTTTTTCTGGATTGGCTGTAGCGCAGCGGTCATCACCCTCTTTTTGCTGGAAATCATCCTTGGATCTGTGAACATTCCGGTGAAAGAAGTGGGAAAGATTTTTATCGGCATCGAGCCTGAAAAGGAATCCTGGCGCACAATCGTTACCGTATTCAGGCTGCCGCGGGCACTTACCGCGATCTTAGCCGGCGCCGGGCTGGCGGTGTGCGGTCTCCAGATGCAAACGCTCTTTCACAACCCGCTTGCCGGCCCTTCGATTCTTGGCATCAGCTCAGGAGCAAGTCTGGGTGTAGCGCTGGTTGTTCTCACCGTATCCACCACCGACGCTTCGCGTTTTCTCGATGGCCTCGGGATCACCGGAGAGGCCACGATGGTTGGCGCCGCCGGCGCCGGCGCCGCAAGTGTGCTCCTCGTCTTCCTTTTTGTATCCCGGCGAGTGAAGAGCGTGGTAACGTTGCTCATCCTCGGGCTGCTGTTCGGTTACGCCACCAATGC
>CAZHXC010000664.1:0-1705 GCA_964536145.1 uncultured Spirochaetales bacterium
GCGAGCTCGCAGGTGTGACACCCAACGCATTTTTTGATTGCAGCTTTGATATATGTAGACATCGCGTTACTCCTCGTACGGGAATGGCTGCTCGTACATCGGGGCCTTGAGCTTGAGGGCTTTCCGTTTTTCATCGATATGGCGGATCATCTTGTGCGCGGCTTCAATGTGGTCGAGCTCAAAGACCCACTTGCCGCCGGTGTCCTGCTCTATCTCCTCGGTGAGGTACTTGTGGAGATTGGGGGCTCCGGTCACCGGTAAGGGGTGTGCTATCACCGTGTACACTCCGGAGGCGACGAAGTAAAATCCGATGCTTACCGCTTTTTCAGACATCCACTCAGGCGCCGCTCCTGCCGCCGGCAGGTCCGAGATGTCATCACCAAGACCTCCTTCGGCAACGATATTCGAAAGGACCCGCAAAATTCTGCTGTTGTCCACACACGACCCGAGGTGAAGCACAGGAGGGATACCTACGGCCTCGCACACCTCCTGGATTCCCTTTCCCGCGTATTCGAAGGCGGCCTCAGGTCTCAACAGACCGTGTTTTGCGCAGGTTACCGCGTTACACCCGGTAGATACGACAAGCACGTCGTTTGCCAGGAGTTCCTTTACGATCTTCAGGTGACCTTCTTCAAACGGGACATTCGGATTTGAACAACCGATGACGCCCGCGGCGCCTCTGAGCCTTCCGGCTATGATCGCATCGTTCAGCGGACGGTAGGTCGATCTGTAAGTGCCTCCAAGGAAGTTGAATACAGACTCGGTGGTAAATCCACCAATAAGATCCTCGGACACCGTTGGAATGTACGCCTTGTCTTTCTGCCTGTTTTTGAAGTTATCGATTGCCCCCTCGAGCAACGTCATGGCATTTTCAACTGCGTGATCCTCATCAAACTCTATGTGCTCGAATCCCGGCATTTTGGCTTTTGGTGAGGTTGTTACGAGTTTTGTATGATAGCAGTCGGCCACGCTTTCGAGACCCGGCCAGATACACTGGACGTCCACAACCATCATCTCCACCACCCCGGTCATAAGCGCCACTTCCTGCTGCATGTAGCTCCCGGCGAGAGGGATCCCGTGGCGCATCATGATTTCGTTCGCGGTACAGCAGAGACCCGAGAGGTTTACCCCTTTGGCGCCGACCGCTTGTGCTTTCTTGACCACTTCATCGTTTCTCGAGATCTGGGCGATGATGTCCGAAAGTGTCGGCTCATGGCCGTGAACGATGACGTTCACATAGTCTTCCTTCAGCACTCCCAGGTTCGCCTTGGACCTGACGGGTTTTGGAGTCCTGAAGATGACATCCGACACCTCGGTACCGATCATCGATCCGCCCCAACCGTCGCCAAGGGCGGTGCGCATGCCGTGAAGGATGATGTTTTTGTAATCCGCATCTACACCGATATGGGTGCGGTGCATGCTCTCGACAATCTCCCTGTCGATGGCCCGCGGCATGATGCCGGCTTTCTTCCATTTTTCAACCCTGGCGGGAGGAGCTGAAGTTGCCATGGTCAATGTTCCGGTTTGTTGACCAAACTCGTTGAGCAGTGCAGGCGCAACCTCCTTTACGAGGGCGTCCATATCCTTTCCCTTTGCATCTATTCCGTACAACTCGGCTATGGCCCGGAGTTTGCCGGGGTCCTTTACCGAGTAGTCGCTATCCGGGTTTTCAGAAATCATGAGCAGGGTGTGTGCAATCTCCCTG
>CAZHXC010000665.1:0-1696 GCA_964536145.1 uncultured Spirochaetales bacterium
AAGATGGAAGAAAAATCCCGCCGGTAAGAATCGTGGCCAGCCGCTCTCACTTTACGCCGGAAACAGAACGCTATGTAGACGATGTACGAAGTGCCCACGGCAGCGTTGATCTGGTAAATGCCGGCAGCTCGTTGAAAATTTGCCTGGTTGCCGAAGGAGCCGCGGACGTGTATCCCCGTTTTGGCCCCACTATGGAGTGGGACGTGGGCGCCGGCCAGGTCATCGCCGAACAGGCCGGTTGTACCGTTAAACATGCCGAAACCGGTGAGCGGCTCGGGTACAACAAGGAAAACCTCCTCAATCCCTACTTCATTGTAGAAAGATCGGACTGGAAACCGCGCAGCGGCAAAGCGGATTCGCGCTGAAGCCGTCGGGTACGATCGGCCCACGTTAGGATGTTGACCCATGAGATAGGGTTGATATACAATACGCGTATAATAATCACGGGCTACTTTTGATGTAGTACCTCCGAGTCCTTTCGCCTACGGGTTTACCTAAGCGCGCCTTTTCGGGCGCCGGCACTGGGCCGTCAGGGTGTTGCTGGAAACGGCAGCGCCTCCCGCACTTGGAAAGGAGGACCTATGCGAACCGTCCGCGCAATTTTTGCCGCGGCGTTGATTGCAGTTACAGCGCAGATTCATTCTCTCGAAGTTTTTGTCAATGGTCGGTTACATACCGAGTTTTCGAGCCGGGAACTGGTCTCTTTCGATGCGACCGACAAGGGCATCTGGCTCCCGAACCTTCTTCCGTTATCGATCACGTGCAACAGACTGACGGTGTCTACCGCAGACGGTGGTGATGTGGTGTTTCGCGATCGCCATCTCGCCGATCTCCTGCAGGAGGGGTACCTCACCCGTGCAGGTTCTTCCTGGAGCCTTCATTTTGACGGGGACACCGTACGCGCCGTTGAAACTCTTGAGCTTTCCGCGGAACTGCTGGAACAACGATCGGCGGAAGTGTGGGTAAGTTGGGAAGGCGTACCGGAGCTCAAGGCGGAAATTGAAAAGTTTGCGGAGCTGCATCAGTGCGATATTCATGTGGTAGAAGTACCAAACATACGAACCAAACTTCTTACGGTGCTGCGCGCCGGCGGGAGGATGCCCGATGTGGCGATGGTCCAATCCGATTATCTCTCGGAGCTCACCTCTATCAGGGCGCTTCAGCCTGTCGATAATCCGGTTCCTGTGGTCTCAGGACTCTCGGGAGAAAGTTCCTTTCTGGTTGATGAGAGGCTGATGGCCTCCCCCTTCTATTTCGATTCTCAGGTGGTCATCATCAATCCCGCGGTGTATCCGAAAGATGCGCTGGAACAGGCGGTCTCCGGTGAATGGGATCTCGACGATCTGGAAGGTACGGCCCGCAGCATGAAGGCGGAGGGAGCGGATCCGTTTTGCTGGAACGCCTACTCCGCCTACTGGCTCGTGCCCTTTCAATACGGTTTTGGCAAGGAGCGGCTGATAGAGCCGGACGGCCGGATATTGATGAGTGACAAGCCGACGGTAGACGCGGTCAATTACCTGCTTGAGTTGCAGGAAAAGGGATTCCTGCGGGTTAACGAGCGGGACGCCATGATCTCCATATTTCTTCGCGGGGATGTGGGTGCGATTCTCACCGGTTCTTATTCGATACCGTCCTTTGAAAAAACCGGCGCCGATTTTGTCGTGGCGCCCTATCCGCTTCATCCGTCGGGCAAGCC
>CAZHXC010000666.1:0-1682 GCA_964536145.1 uncultured Spirochaetales bacterium
ATGTATCTGAGCCCCGGCAGATCACCTGAAGAGGGTGGGGGAAGTATTCTGCCTACCGGCAATGTTCTGATGTCCTACGATCCTGTGACCTACGTGGTGGAGCGCGGGGACACCGTTTCGGAAATCGCCGACAAGTTTGATCTGGAGATGAGCACAATTATTTCTTTCAACGGCATTGACAACGTGCGGCGGCTTCAGGCCGGAGTGGAATTGAAGATACCACCCATAGACGGCGTGATGCATCTTGTAAAGCGACAGGAAAGTCTTTCGAGTATTGCTGCTAACTACGGTGTTGACTTGGAACCGATTCTCGACATCAACAATATCGATTCCGAGATCATTTACGAAGGAGACAAGCTCTTTGTACCGAATGCCCGTATGGGCTTTGTAAATTATCACAAGGCCATGGGTGACCTTTTTGTCTACCCGCTTTATGGCCCTCTGAGTTCCGGATTTGGGATGCGAGAGGACCCCTTTACAGGGCTCATGTCGATGCACCGGGGATACGATATTGTTGCGCGAGTTGGAACCCCCATAACCGCGTCAAACGAGGGGCGCGTCGTCTACACCGGGGAAAACGCTCTCTATGGCAAATATGTGCTGTTGAGCCATCCTGGTGGATACCAAACCCTTTACGCACATCTGAACAAGTGGCATGTGTCGGAGGGGCAATGGGTGAGTCAACGGCAACGAATCGCCGACGTGGGTAATACCGGTAGAAGTACGGGACCGCACCTGCATTTTTCGATATACTACAACGGCGATGCTCTCGACCCCGGGAAATATCTTTACCATTAAGAGAGGTAGCGGTGCGAAAGCTGTTTTTGATCCTGCTTGTAATTTGTGCTCTCTTTGTCTTTATTAACGCGACTTCGCTTTTCGGTTCCGCCGAGAGCGATAAGCTGCAATCGAATAACAGAGCTTTGGTTGTACCGTAGAGCGTGTGGCTCTGACGCACCTATCCGCCGTGACAGTATTTGTACTTCTTACCACTCCCGCACGGGCACGGGTCGTTTCTCCCGACCTTCGGGTAATTCCGCTTGACTTGCGCTGATGGATCGCTCTGCGGCGGCGCCGTAGCGACAGCGGTTCCACCGCGTCGCCCACCACCGGCCGCGCCCGCCGCCCGCGGTATCGCCTCCGGCACACCCGCCGCCGCACCTGCAGCACCGGCGGCGAACTGACCGAGCTCGACGTGACTTGCCTGACCGAGAGTTCTTCTGCGGCGCTGTTCGCCCGGCGCCTGCTGTATGCGAACCGTCACGATTTTCCGTGCGACCGATGACTTTATGTCAACGATCAGTCTGTCAAATATAGCAAAGCCTTCGAGCTTGTATTCGAGGAGCGGATTCTTCTGACTGTATGCACGGAGGTACACAGCTTCGCGCAGGGCCTCGAGATTCTCCAGATGTTCCTGCCATCGCGTGTCGATGGCGCGTAAGTACTCGTAGCGGATATAGCTGTTCAGGTTCTCACGCCCAACCATCGCCTCTTTCTGTTTCAGGTTTTCCTTGATGTCATCGAGTATCCTCTGCTCGAGTGACTCGAGGGGCATGTCCTCGATGTTTTCTATGTCAGGTGTATAGAAAAAACTCGTCTGGAGACCGTCAAAGAGCTCATTGACAGCGGTAGACGAAGGCTCTTTGGAGCTTCCAAAGGAGTCTACAAGATCGGTGACAATC
>CAZHXC010000667.1:0-1680 GCA_964536145.1 uncultured Spirochaetales bacterium
ACAAGAGTGCCGGGTGCCGCCGGCGGGGCCTCATAGAAGGCGAGCGGGAGGTGGGGCGGGAGTGCGAGTGCCGTCGGAGCGGCACCCTCGTGAAACCGCGCGAGCTGGCAGTCATAAATGATCCGCCGTATGTTTGAAGGCGGCATGATTGCTGCGAGATACATGATCCTTCATATCCTATGCAAATGTCCGGTGGAAATCTACAGCGTAGCCGGCTTCCAGTCCTTCATGCGGCGCCCGGACCGGTGTCGACTGTGATGCCGGCGCCGGACAGGATACGGCCAATCGGTCTTCAGCACAAGGATCATTCATGCTATGATGGGTCCAATATGAGAAGAAAGGTCGAACGAATATCAACCGGCCTCGTCGACAAGCTGAAAAGCTGGGAGGGGGTGGACTGCATCTTACTCGCCGAATCACCCAAGTCGGACGATTTTGATCCCTATTATTTTATCAGTCTTGACGTCTACTACCGGGGAACTCTGCCTGATCTCGAAGAGCGGCAACGTCAGTTTTCAGACGCCGGCGCCTTTGAATCTTCCAGCGTCGCCGCGAAGGACCGGTTTCTCGTTGAAGAGATACCTGTGCGGGTGGAATACAAGGACATGGGGCGGGTTGATCAGATACTGAAGCGCACCCGGGAAAACATGTGGGCGTTTCGGCAGACCGGTACGTATATGTTCTACAGATTGGAGACCGGCAAGATACTCTACACAAACTCCGAGTGGGTAGAAACGCTTCGTCAGGACTTGAAGGCGCTTCCGGACACGTTCTGGTCGCTCATGGTGGGTTCGAGCAGGGCAACCATGGAACACTACCTGAGTGATCTGGTAACCGCAGTGATGCGCGAGGATAATCTTTTCTATATCATCTCCGCCGCGGGCTTCATCAAAAGCTTCTTGAGCCTGCTCTTTGTGGTAAACCGCAGGTTCGAGCCTTCCGGACGAAAGCTGTATGAAGTCGTGTGGGAATTGAAAGTTCTACCCGAAAACTTCAAAGGCAGGTTTGAAAGCTTCATTCGTGAATCCCCTGAGCTGCCGCCTACAAGAAAAATGGAGTTGGCCGAGCTGATGACTCGGAGCATTTTGCCGATGTGCTAAAATCTACTATTCTTATTATCCTCGCTACTCTTCTCGTTGTCTCCGGTTGCAGCATGGAAGGCCCGGGCTTTCATGTCAATGAAGAGCTTGTGCTGCAAACAAAAGTCAGCGAGGAGGAGAGTCAATTCGAAAGCGTTTACACCTATGAAATCGAACGACCTGTGGTGGTACGGAACGAAGGATTCGCACTTGTGTTCGAGTTCCCGCCGTCTTTCGACGGAGCGAAGGTGACCGCTGAGGCAGATGACACCATTTTGCTATCGGCGGTACTCGACGGCGGTTTTGCGACGGCTGACTCTGCCGGTGTCGCTGAACCCGAAACCCATGCAGGCCGGAAGGTAAGTTTTGCGATTCCGATAAGCCCGGGCGTGAAGTTTGAAAGTTTTACGCTGTCCTATGATACAGACAACGGGAGCAATTCACCGGTTTTGCCTCTTTCCGTGGGTTTTGATCCGATGGTCGAAGGGGTATATTTCGAGCCTACTGCAAGAAAAGATACGCGAATCGCAGTGCGGAGGGAGATCGGCAACCCTCACAGGACATTCACCTTTGACCTCTCCCGGATAACCCATAACCTGCG
>CAZHXC010000668.1:0-1680 GCA_964536145.1 uncultured Spirochaetales bacterium
AAAGTTGGCACACATCCTGTTACTCGTAGATAGGAGGTTTGGCCGAATGAGCATCATCACTATTACGGTGAATCCCGCGATTGATATGCACACGGACACCGACCAGGTGGAGCCCGAGATTAAAATCCGGTGTAACCGTGCGGCGTTCGACCCGGGCGGCGGTGGAATCAACGTTTCCCGGGCGGTCAGGAAACTCGGCGGAGATTCGACCGCCCTGTATCCCTCGGGAGGACAAACCGGAAGGATGTTGGATAACCTTCTCGAAAAGGAGGGCATCGATCGAGTAAACGTGCCCGTAGAGGCGACAACACGGCTCAATCTGACGGTTGCCGAGACAGAATCCGGAAACCAATACAGGTTCACCGTCCGCGGGGCTTCTCTGAAAAACGCCGAGTGGGAGAAGCTTTTGGACATGGTGGACCAACTCTCTCCACCACCCACGTACTTAGTTGCGAGCGGGAGCCTTCCGCCGGGTGTCCCGGAAGACTTTTACGCCCGGCTCGGGAAAGTCGTCGAAGGAAGACCGGAGATCCGGTACGTCATCGACACCTCCGGCCGGCCGTTGCAGATAGCCGCTGAAGCAAGGCCGTATCTGCTCAAACCAAACAGGCGCGAGATCAGGGAGCTTGTTGATGTCAAGTTTGGTGATACCGATGGGTTCAAGCAGGCAACATCGAGCTTTGCGCGGCAAAAAGGGATACAGGCCATTGTTGTTTCCGCCGGGCCAGACGGTGTGGTGCTTGCGACACCGGACTACGCACACTTTTACAAGAGCCCGGATGTGCGGGTGAACAGCAAAATAGGCGCCGGCGACAGCATGGTTGCGGGGATAGTCACCGGGCTTGCGGAGGAGATGGACTTGAGCCGGGCAGTAATCCAGGGAATAGCAGCCGGCGCTTCTGCGGTGATGAGCCCCGGTACCGAGCTCTGCAACGCGGAAAGCACCCGCGAAGTGATGGCTGAGCTCGCCGAAATGTATCTTTGAGAAAAAACGAGGACGGATATGGATGTAGCCGACCAAAAGATCAGACAGGATATTATCGATGAACTTACTGGAAATCAAAGTTTCGATATCACGGGGCTTGAGGTTGTCGTAGCCGAGCAGCATGTGTCGGTATCCGGCAAGGTGCCCGCTGAGATCGATAAGATCGCGATAGAAAACCGCATCTCCGAAATTCCCGGGGTGCTTTCGGTGGACAACCACATCCAGGTCTCCGACATCGATCAGATTGCCCAGGAGCATGATCCGGTATGGCGGATAGAAAAGGCTTTCCTGGAAGATGAAGAGCTTGCCGTGGAAGATCTGGGAGTAAAAGCCGGAGCGACGGCGCTGGAGCTCTCCGGTACTGTGGACTCGGAGGCTATGAAGGCACGAGCCGGTGAGATCGCTTCGCAGCTCGCCGGTTTCAAGCGGGTTGAGAATAATATTGCCGTGGTACCCGCCACCGAGACCGCCGACGCACAGATTGCCCGTGCTTTGGAAGAGGCGCTCGACCGGAACAGCTTTGTGGCGGCTGAAAACGTCAACGTGCGGGTTGAAGACCGGGTTGTCTATCTCTCAGGCGAGGTGTCTACCTGGCAGGCGCGGAACGCCGCCTACAGTACCGCGGCGTCTATTTCCGGTGTGGAGCGGGTGGAAGATGAGCTTGGCATAGTGGAGTGACCGCCTGATTCGCGCCG
>CAZHXC010000669.1:0-1674 GCA_964536145.1 uncultured Spirochaetales bacterium
GGTACCGTCTTCTTCGACGGCAGCGATATCGGCACCCTGAGCCGCAGGGAGATGAAGGAGTTCAGGCGGAAGGCCCAGGCGATATTTCAGGATCCTTATTCGACGATCAGCCCGTACATGAGTGTGTACGAAATTATCGAAGAGCCGCTTGTCATCCACAATACGGGAGGGCGCGCTGAAAGACGAAAGGCGGTGTACGAAGCGATCGAGATGGTGAAGCTCGAGCCAGCCGCCGAGTTTATCGGCAAGTATCCCCACAACCTCTCCGGCGGACAGCGGCAGAGGGTTTCTATCGCCAGAGCGATGGTCCTCGAGCCCGAGTTTGTTGTTGCCGATGAACCGGTCTCGATGGTCGACGCCTCGAACAGGGCGGAGATCCTCACGCTGCTGCGGGAGATACAACGGAACAAGAACGTCACCTTCCTCTATATCACCCACGATATCGCCAACGCCCGTCATTTCTCGGATGAAATTGGAGTGATGTATCTCGGCACGATTGTGGAACAGGGTACATCGGCTCAGGTAATCGATACACCGCTCCATCCGTATACAAAGGGCCTGATCGCCGCGGTGCCCGAGCCTGACCCGGAGAACCGCAAACGTATGCGGCCGGTCATTGCCGGCGAGCTGCCAAGCGCCGCCCGTGTACCGTCGGGCTGCCCCTTTCACCCGCGGTGCAGGCACATGATCGAGGGCGCCTGTGATACGGTTCGACCCCAAATGCGAGACATGGGCGACGGCCACTTAGTGGCGTGTCATCTCTACAAGGACAAATCATCATGAAAAAAAAGTTACTCCTGCTGTTGATACTCATCTTCCCCGCGCTTCTGTTTGCCAGGCAAGCCGGAGACGTGCTGACAATCGCCTTCTCGGCATACGAGATGACCGTCGATCCGCTTCACGCCTACAGGACCGACGAGCTCCAATTGGCTACCGGTATCTATGAAGGATTGGTCTCTTACAACCCGAGAAATCTCAGGCCGGTGCCGGGTGTAGCATACAAGTGGGATATCTCCGATGACGGCATAACGTACGTTTTTTACCTGCGTGATCGCGCAAAGTTCAGCAACGGTGATGCGGTAACCGCCGCCGACTTCCGGGAATCGTGGTTGAGGATTATAGATCCCGATGAGGAGGGAGAGTATTCGTTTCTTTTCGATGTGATCAAGGGTGCGGCGGATTATAGAAACGGGAGGAATCGGGACCCTGATTCAGTGGGAATTCGTGCAACATCCCGATTTGTGCTCGAGGTGGAGCTCGAGAGACCGGCCGCTCACTTTCTCGCGATGCTTCCCCACATGAGCTTTGCGCCGATACACCGGAGCTACCGCGAATCGGCCGGATGGGAGCGAAACGCACCGCTCATTTCAAACGGACCTTTTACGCTTGCGAGCTGGACTGACAGCGAAATGGTGCTCGAGCGAAACGGCCTGTACTGGGACAGGTGGAACGTCACCCTGGAAGGGGTGAGGATCCTGATGGACACAGATCCCGATGAAAACGCCAAACTGTTGAACGATGGCTCGGTCCAGTGGGCGGATTACGCGAACACCGCAATGCTCGAAGACCGTGATTTGATGCAGGTCTCCGCGATGTTTGCGACATCATACCTCTATTTCCGGGCGGAGGTGGAACCGTGGACGGACGCCCGCGTGCGTAGAGGGGTAGCTCTTC
>CAZHXC010000670.1:0-1667 GCA_964536145.1 uncultured Spirochaetales bacterium
GAGAGCATCCCGGGGCTCTTGGGTTTCCGAAACAACCGCGGGCGGCTTTCCCTCGGTTGTGTTACGGCTTTGTTCCGATGGGAGAGAGCCGAGCTGATTCAACGCCGAGAGCATATCCGTGGCCGATATCTCTCTGCCTGCTCCGTCTTTGCGGCCAAACCGGAAGCGGTAGAGAACTTCCTTCAATATGTCACCAAGGATGGCAACCTCATCACCCTTTTTCCTGAGTGATATCCGCGGCGGCAGAGTAATGAAGGCCGCCTTTATAAGGCTCTCCTGGGTCACGCTCCCGTGTATTTGCGAAAGCCCACCAAGGACTTCCTTCAGGGCAATGGTGCCCCGTACGCTCAAACCACGAGCAACCTCCGGATGTGTTCGCACCCGGTCTGCAACGGCGGCTACCAGCTCATCTACTTCAGCCTCCTGCAGAACCGCCGAGTTTTCTGTCTCGATAAATTGTCCAAGTTGGTCTTTGAACAACCGCTGCGCGGGGGTTATATGGGGCGCTACGTGAGAATCCGCACCTCCGGTTCTTTCAAAAGTGTCGAGGATTTTCGCCGCCATGATCATTCTGCCTTTCCGGCCGGCATGCTCCTCAACATCGGATTTCATTACCTCCTGGTTATCCTGGCAGGTGAAATCCAAAACGTCCATATAATGCGCCAGGTCAACGAGCGCCAGGACCCTGATCTTCCTTTCCGATGAACAGACGCTTGCGGCAATTTCGGTTATCTTTGCGGATATATAGCGAGACCGGTCACGGACAACAATCCGTCGGCTATCGTTTACCCCATCAAGGAGTTTGACGGCGGTTTCCATCGCTGCAGCGTTGCCTTCCGTAATGCCGGTATTGGCGCCTATCTTTTTTTCAAAGCGCCCCTGTGCCACATAGCGGCTTGATTCCCACGCATTCTTGTCTGCATAGTCAGGATCGACGTGCCCTCCCCAGGGATCGAATTCAATTTGAATCGGCTGTAATGGAAATCCTACGGGGATGACCGGAATGTTCCGCAGCCAACCTTCTGTGAGGGCAACGTCTATCGTACTGTTAGGATAGAAGAAATCGTTCAAATACGTGGTCCCGGCGCCTTCTTTTATCACTTGAGTTTCAATCGGTAAGCCTACGGCATAGGGTAGACTGCATGCGTAGAGCGTGTGAGCGCCCAATTCGATAGGGCAGACATCAAGGGCGATGATATCAGGGTTAATCTCTTCAATAACACGTTCCAGATAGGCGGCGGCATTGTTGCCGTACCTGCTAACGGCGACGAGCTCGAGATCGATATCCGCGGGTGACCGGCCGCCGTTTGCTCCGGGCAGGGTCTGCACTTCGGGGAGCAGGAGGGGTACATCAAAGTTCGCCGTGATGTCGACAGGGGAATTGCCCAAGGCGCTTTGGTAGACCCGGGAAAATGAGGAAACATCACCTTTGTTCAACATCGCGCGTCGTAAGTCGTATATGGTTATTGTCATAAGATGCTAATCCTCAGAATGATTGCGGAGCCCACCAAAGCAGGGCGGAGCGCATACCGTCGGGCCACCTGTAGCCTTCGTCGGACACAATCAAACGTTTTTCCAGCGTATCTCGATAAGGGCACCTCTATTTACTGCCGCTTTGGCATCCCGCACATACGAAAAACCCCTATCGTGTAATGACTTACGTTCTT
>CAZHXC010000671.1:0-286 GCA_964536145.1 uncultured Spirochaetales bacterium
GAGCCGCCAAGTTTGGTTCCTACGGCGGTTTGACATGTGTGCTCGCAGACCGGCTTGACCGCGAGAGTATCACAGATGCCCTGTTCCGCCGCCGTTTTTATGCCACCAGCGGCAGCAGGATCCTCATCGATCTCGCTCTTACCGCACCAGCCGGTAAGAAAGCATTTATGGGAGAGGTGGTTGAGGTTGAGAAAAACGCCGTCAAAGGCACCGTGCTCGCCGGGAATGTCTCCGCCACCGGTCCCATCGAACGTATCGATGTATTCAACGGATCAAAGATCATCAA
>CAZHXC010000671.1:296-1663 GCA_964536145.1 uncultured Spirochaetales bacterium
TATGCGGCGGAGGACCTTGGACGTCGCATCAAGGTGATGTGGAGCGGGGCCGAGGTCCGTGGACGCGCACGGATGTCACGATGGGACGGGAGCCTGACGGTAGAGGGCAACAAAATCCGGTCATTTCAACCGGTAAACTTCTGGAATCCCGATGAGCAGCCGGAGTTGCAGCGCCATGGCCGCATAGCGTGGAAATCCATCACCACCGGAGGCGGCTGCGGCCTCATTCTAAAGCTTTCGAAGGCCTTTGAAGGAACCCTGCACCTGCATACCGTGCAAAAAGAGTTGAGCTGTCAGCTCGATTCAGTCCAAAGCAAACCCCGAACGTGGAAGTGCGGCGGCTTGCGGAAGCAGGTGGAGATTCGGCGCCTGCCCGATAAGACTGAAGATGTCGATTTCTCTTTCTCCGTGCCGATAAGCAGGCTCGTTCCTGGTGATAATCCGATATATATCCGCGTCACCCAGGTGGACGGGCATCTCGCCTGGACGAGCCCGGTGTATGTAGTGGTGGGTTGACATGTGCGGCGCATGCAAGTAGCATTTTCTCATGTCCAAAATGATCCAAGTTAGAAACGTGCCTGATTCCCTGCACCGTAGTCTCAAAGCGAGGGCTGCGTTGGCCGGTATGTCGTTGTCGGATTATCTCCTCGCAGAGTTGAGACGAATAGCGGAGAGACCGACTGAAGCCGAAATGATAGAACGGCTCCGCCACCGTAACCGTGTTAATCCAACCGAGCCACCTGCGGAGGCGGTTCGGTTGGAACGTGAAAGACGATGATAGTGCTCGATGCCTCGGTGGTTATTGAAATTCTGCTGCAAAGTGACGCCGGTTTGGCGATCGAGGATCGAGTTCTCCGTCAGACCGAAGACAAGCATTCCCCCCATTTGCTTGACGTTGAGGTGGCGCAAGTTGTAAGGCGATACACCCTCAGAAATGAGATAGACGTATCCCGAGGCGAACAAATGCTCGATGACCTGTTGTTGCTCTCGATCGAGCGGCACTCCCATACAATGTTTCTTCCCCGAATTTGGCAGCTCCGGTCGAATCTCACCGCATACGATGCAGCCTACGTTGCCCTTTCTGAAGCACTCGGCGCACCATTGTTGACGCGGGATGAAGCGCTTGCACGAGCTCCCGGACACAGTGCGATAATAGAATTGGTGTAGCTGAATGAATTCTTCGAATTCGCATCCTTGATCTATGTGTTCTTCTTGATTCTAAGCTTTTATGATCATCGTTTTAGGGTTTTTGCTGGTTGCGCGAAATCTCAAAGTATTGTTTAAATAATGGACGAAGAATCTGCAAAAATGATTTGTTGATGGAAGCTGCATTCTATGCCCACTCTTTGCCAAACGACACTCCGGAT
>CAZHXC010000672.1:0-1639 GCA_964536145.1 uncultured Spirochaetales bacterium
GTCGTTTGCGAATATCGAGTCCTAGGTAGATGAGAATAAGCGAGACTAGCAGCACCGCCATGGCAAGCAGTGATATGCCCACCAGTGTATAGTGCCAGGCGAACACCCACCCGATGTTTGCCGCCGATGTTAAGATAAAGAGGACCCCAATCCTGTCTATAATGCCGGCGCCGCCGTCGCCCACGGTCGCGGTGGTCTTCTCACTCCGTCCTTGTCCCGCCGCGCCGGACAACCCGTCAGAATCGGCCCCGGAGGCAGCCGTGCTCCTGAAAGCAACCACAAGCTGATAGACGATAAATATTCCAAGGAGGAGATAGATAAGTCCCCAGATGGAAAAGGTGAAACCCGCGGGGACGAAGAGATTGGGATACATGTCCGAGAGTTCACCGGTGTTGTACCCGTTTATGGGGAGCGCATTGGCGAGGGCGTTGACTACCACCGTACCAATGAAGGCCACCGCGTTACAAATCGCCAATACAACTCGATACTGTTTTTTCATGATTTTTACCTCCATATTGAGCCTGAATTGAGCCCGATGTGCCCATTCTACACCGGCAGAGCGATCCGATAAATAACCTGTTTCAAGGCAAAACTCGATTTAATGCCGCGAACACCCGGAAACTTCGTCAAATCTTGGATGAGAAATTGTTCATAGGTCTGCAGGTCCCGGGTCACCACCCGCAGGAGGTAATCCATGTCTCCGGTCATTAGATAGCATTCCATCACCTCGGGAAGGTCGCGAACTCTTTTCTCGAACTCTTCGAGGGCTCCTTCAATTTGCCGCTCCAGGCTCACCATGACAAAAACGCTCACCGGCATCCCCACGGTTTTCTGATCCACAATGGCCTTATAGCCCTTGATTGCTCCGGAGCTCTCGAGTGCCCGGACGCGGCGCAGGCAGGGAGACGGCGACAGTCCCACGCGGTCTGCAAGCTCAACGTTGGTCAATCGGGCGTTTTCCTGCAATTCTTTGAGTATCTTTTTGTCGATTGTATCCATATCCATAATTGGCATACACTACCATGTATCGATCAAAATAGGCAATAATATTGCTAAAAAAGCATGCTGAGTAATGATTTCGCAACCATCTGTCCCGGAATTTCTGCTACACTTTGTGTCGCGGGGAGGTGCCTATGCGCGACAGCAGTGGCCTCAAGATCAAAGGCCTTCATTTTCGAGACAGCCAATTTGTTGACGAAGAATCGGCAAGACGCGAAGAGCTGCCGGGATCGTTCTTCATGACCTACTTTTCAGAACAAACCCAGGAGGGGTACTGCGGCCAGTTCGGTGTCAACCGATTCAGCAAGGCTGACGCCTTATTGAGGCACGTTCACCTGAGCCTGGACGGAAAGCGTTTTGTCAGGGAGCGGATATTCATTGCAGAATCGGCCCTGCTGCTCGAGGTGGCGGGAACGCAAATGGTGCTCCTGCCGAATACACTGTGCGATATCGGCCCCGGCGTACCCCACACGTGGCGCGGCCTGCCGGCGGGCTTCGCGCTTCCCGACGGATCCCGGCATTCAGGTGAGTCGATCATGATCTTCTTCTACCAGGAAGAGGTGCGAGGATTCGAACCTGTGACCGAGCCAGACCTTCTGCTGGATCCCTCGGAGATAGAGAATGTTCGCGGCGAACTTGC
>CAZHXC010000673.1:0-1637 GCA_964536145.1 uncultured Spirochaetales bacterium
CGCGAGCAGACGCGTCACCCGCAGCCACTCCTCGGGGTCCACCTCATGTCTGCCGGAACCGTCGGCTGTTTGCAGGTTCACCCGCGCCGTCTGAGTGTCCGCGAGCTCTCCTCCGCCGGTAAACAGTGCAGCTTTTATTGTGGTCGTGCCAAAATCAAATACCAGTATCACGCCTTACGCCTCGTGCTCGAGTAGAACTCTGTAGGTATCGCTCGATATAGCTTCACGCATCCCGCACTCTATCTCATCGTACGAGACGATTTTACTTATAAGCGGCTTTACATCAATAAGGCCAAAGGAGAGCAGCCTGACCGCCTGGTGAAAATCACGTTCCGTTCTTCCTTCGCTGCCCAATATGACGATCTCATTCTTATGAAGGGTGTTCGCGTCAATTGGTATGGGGCGTTCATCGAAATAAGAAGTGTAGATGCTTATTCTTCCCGACTTGCACAACGATTCGAACACGCCGAGCATTGCTGAAGATGCTGCACTGGTAACCACGGCGGCGTTTACTCCTCTTCCGCCGGTGAGCCCGGCAACTTCTGAGGCAAGATTACAAAGTTCAGGATTGAACACCGCAGCCGCACCAAGCCGGGTCGCCTTATCGAGACGTTCGGCATCAGGATCCGAGACAAACACCCTCGCACCCATCGCCCGGGCCACCTGCAGATGCAGCAGTCCCATCGAGCCCGCTCCAATGATAAGCACATCCTCGGCGAGGGATACGCCAATGCGTTTGAGCGACCTGATGCAGCAGGAAACCGGCTCGGCAAAGGCGGCCTCTCTGAAGGAAATATCGCCTGAAATCGGGTATATCTGTGATGCCCTGACGGCGATGAACTCGCTGAATCCGCCGAGTATATTCAGCTCTTTGTTGAAGCGGTTTTCACACATGTTGGACTGCCCGTTTCTACAGTAGTAGCATTCGCCGCAGCGCATGACCAAATCGACGGCCACCGGCGTGTCTACCTCCACGTGTGAGACGGTTGTATCATCGGTTTGCACTACCACCCCTGATACTTCATGCCCCGGCACAATCGGATATTTTATCTTCATTTCACCGGTGTAAAGACGTTGTTCCAGGGTACAGATCCCGCAGTTTTTTAACTTCACCAGGACTTCGCCGGGCTTCAGCTCAGGGGTTGGTACTTCCCACACTTCAATGTTCTGAGCATCGGTCAAAACCGCTGTTTTCATCGGTACCTCCCCATTAGACCCTATTACACCTTTTTCGCCCGATAGTGACGTACCGCCGAGTATACAACCATGGCGATTACCGTAATGATATACGGAAATGCGAGGATGAAATCGGCGGGCATGTTGATGAACCCTTGCGCGTAGTTGGAGATACTCTCTGCAAAACCAAAAACAAACGACGCCGCCAGGATGCCGATTGGTGTTTTGTTTCCGAGGTATATAACAACGAGGGCGATCCACCCTCTTCCGGCGGTGATATTCGGCACGAAAGCCTGAAGATTGAGTGTCAGCATCGACCCTGCCGCACCACAGGTAAAGCCTGAAACGAGAATCGCCATCATCTGATAGCTCACCGGTTTCAACCCGAGAGATTCTACGGTCTTGCTGTCATGCCCGGTGGCACGGATCCGGAGACCAAATGGTGTTTTGTATATCACCAC
>CAZHXC010000674.1:0-1626 GCA_964536145.1 uncultured Spirochaetales bacterium
CGCACAATCGTCTGAGACCTCTTCCTCGAGCTTCTCGAGATCGACTTTTCCCTGCGCGTCAACACCGATGTAGGTTGCGGGCACACCCCTCGATTCAAGCTGCTGTACCGTATTCAGTACGCTCGGATGCTCTATAACCGTGGTGATGATCTTTTTGCGGTTGGCGGGGCAGCGAACGCAAGTGGCATCCGTGCAGGTAACGAGCTTTAGTACCGTATTATTCGATTCCGATCCCCCGCCGGTGAAGATGATCGAAGACAAATCAGCCTCGAGAAAGCCTGCAACCCTCTCCCGCGCCTCTTCGACACGTACGCTGGTTTCCCTCCCGAATGAATGCATGCTCGAGGGATTTCCAAAGAGTTCGAGCGAGGCTGCCATCTCCTGTGCCACCTCGGGGTGGAGAGGTGTGGTAGCGTTATTGTCCATGTATACGCGCATAATTGGTTCCTTATCACTTTACTAAGCAAATGCGGATGATACAAAGAATAATAAGAAAACCGCCGGTACGGTGTCAAGGACGGCGCCGAATCACCGATGAGGCAGACCCCGGGAGCGTTTACCTACGACCCTTGCGGTGGGTATAAGCGGCTTCAGTTTCCGGTATCGTTGGACGTAGGCGCATGAGGCCGGCAACAACGACGAGAACATAGCCCTGAACAAGGTCACCTTTTTACAATCCCTGCACACGTTGAACCGTTTTTCATACACCATGCAGAGTCCCGTCTCAACGACAAGATATGCGCATGGCCGGTCGGTATTTATCGTCATCCTTCCGGCACGATACTCCTTCTGGTAGCAGCAGAGCCCGCAGCGGTTGCAGATAGCATCCCATTTCTTTTTTTTCAATTCGCGGCGTGCAAGTTTCATTGTCTCGGCGCAAAGTATCCTGATTCGGCCCGCCCGCTGCGCTTGAAATGAAAAACCTCAACCTCTACTGAGAAAAAACGATCGCCAAACTCCGGATTCTGTACCGATTCGTACGAGAAGAAATAGCGTCCGGTCTCTCTTGAGCTCATCTCCTCAAAAAGCGGACCGAGGCCCTCCTTGGCATATACATACCGGCTTGATCCGTTAGTGGTGTCGCACAGATACTCGAGCTCCTTGGAATTCAGCGGATCCGGGGTCAGATATACGCAATAGAACGCTACGCCGTTGTTCCGCATGTAGGCAGCCATGATCTCGAGGCTGTAATCGTCAAAGGCAAGATCTCCTAGATCGCCATCGGTGACAAAGACGACGGCGGATACACCGGGCCATCCGATCACCTCGGAGGCCGCAAGCCTTAAGCCGAGGGAAAACCTCGACGAGTCTGAGAGAACATCTGCGTCTGCTGCCGCTGAGGAAAAGCGCTTTCTTGTGAGCGCCATTGTCCCTTGTTTCGCAGGCTCTTCACCGGCGGTCACGAGGGTGAGGGAGCCGGCCTCTCCGGAAACAAAGTCATATACGCTCGATGCAGCCTCCATAGCCGCATCGCTGTGCCCCTCCATCCCCTCCGATCTGTCGATGAGAAGTGATACCGCCGGCAACCTGCTTTCCGGAGGATCGAGAAACGAATCGTTGGAAACGCGGCCGCGTAGCTCGGATATGATGAAGTTGCTTTCATCGAGACCAAGATACGGATTTAGA
>CAZHXC010000675.1:0-731 GCA_964536145.1 uncultured Spirochaetales bacterium
TTCCCTCGCTCCGGGCCACCTCTCACACATCTCGGCGAGAGCTTCGGCCAACTGGGAGTACGACCGGTTGAGTTCCTCTTCGTACGTGCGATTCTCTGCTTCGACGTCCGAATGGAGAATCTCGTCGCCTCTTATATGATTGACAAAAACGACCGAAGATTCCCCTCCTGGATCGAAATCGGATAGCTCTCGTAAGGTCGAAATGTAATGGACAGCAACCCCTCCCCAGTCACGGGTTGATCGGCTGGTGAGGAGCTCTAAATATGGTTTCTCTGTTGAACCGGACTTGCCTGAGACGATTGCCGCCTTGTTGTATTCAGTTACGGTAGGCAGTGCAGCGAAACGGTAGGTCAGTTCATGCCGGTTGAATCCCGTGGTACGCAGGGCCCGGTCGATGACGGGAAAGAAGGTAACCGGGAGGCAGTCCACCATCAGTATGATCGTCAAGCGTTCCTCATGAACGTTCTCGGCTATCGAGTTTAGCGCGTGCACGAGCGCAACATCCACGTTGGCCTGGATGTCCGTGTGCCGGGCCACATACCAATCTGAGAAGCGGCACACCGTTTCCTCTAATTCCTTATCGTAGATGAGGTTTTGGATCTGCCAATTGCGATAGGGGACGTATTGCTCCGCCGTCCACTGTATCCACTCATTGCTACCAAGGCTCTCATCAGGACCAACGATAGCCGGATACGCCGGGCGGACCAGATGGTTCAAGGCATCAAGGCGGC
>CAZHXC010000675.1:741-1615 GCA_964536145.1 uncultured Spirochaetales bacterium
CCCCGCCGTACCTCAGTGCAATCGTCAAACTTTTCACGAACGAGCCGTATATCGTCTTTGTCAGGCTCAAACCTTCGGTTCCCCAACATGCTCTCAATCAGCTGCAACTCCTCGGCAGTCTTCCCGGAAACCCACGAGACAATTTTTCGGAAGTCGTCCTGAGAATCCACCTCTGCCGCGACCTCAGCGAAGAGAAGTTTGATTTGCGTTAGAGCTTCGTCACGAGCGCCGGACTCAATCGGCATGTGTTCGATGACAGCGCTCGGTATCTTACGGGCAAGTGCCGCCTGACCGGCGGGCAAGACGCGCTCCAGGAGCTCCTTCGGATAGGAGCTGATGATCGCGAATGCGGAGATCAAGCGCCAAACTGTCTCGATGTTTTCCGGTATGTACCGGGAGATATCAGCCAGCCATTCTTCTGTCGATTCTTCGCGCCATTTCGTGGCAAGACGTCTGATTGCGTCTTCTAGAATGGGGTACCGCTTCTTTACCGACGCGTACGCCTCTTCGGTCAAGGCGATGATGAGCCCAGCAATTGCCCGGCCGTCAGGTAGAGCAACGCCCAGGTCTACGCCCAGAAGAGCACTGATCAACTTTGCCGCGAACGTTCCTCCCGCGGCTGCAGTCACATCGATCCCGACCAGATTTTGACGAAGGATGTCTTCGTCGGTGATCCAGTCCGGGATCGTGACCCCCCATCTATCGGCGAGTACGGTGCGCGCGGTTTGTTCCGAGAAATCCGCGTCAACTCGCAGTTGGGTGAGATAATCCTTGAGCCACGCGGCATGGTGACGGGTACGAACCCAGAGGTTCACTCCGCCACCGCTCTGGATTGCCTCCCGTATCGCATAACACGCGCGCATGTAGGAGACGT
>CAZHXC010000676.1:0-1611 GCA_964536145.1 uncultured Spirochaetales bacterium
CCGGAGCCCGGCGCTACCGGCTACGCGGCGGTACTCTACCGGTACGGCTCACTCAACAGGCTTCCCGATTCTCCTAATCGTTGACCGCAGCGTAACCCAGATCCTCCGGGCGCCGCGCGTCTGATCGCCGGACATCTCCTTGTCACCATAGCGCACCCTTGCGTAATAATCGGTTATTTTCACAAGCGGCTCCGCGCCCTCCGGGAGGAGCTCCGGCAGCAGCTCCGGCTTCAAACGTCCGGCATATTCTGAAGGAGTCTCGTGCTTCCGCCGCTCGATTCCCGCGAGCTGCCCTTCCCAGAGCAAACGCTTGTAGATTTCCCGGACTGAAAGATCGTCTATCGCATCATCGTACCGTACCGATGCTTTCCGCTGTCTTTCGAACAGGCGTCCCAATCTTTTCAACAGTTGTCCGAGATCATTACGCAGCTCGCCAAGGCTCAAAACCGACTCGTGTATCTCTTCTACATCGTCCCCATGGCCGCCTTTGAACCGCTTTATCGCTTTTGCTAAGATTAACACCACCAGTGTGATAAGCGCACCGGCTGCCGCCACCTCGAGTATCGTAGTCACCACCCGGGGCATTTCTCTCGCGGCCTGCTCAATTCCTTCTCTGAGCGGTTCGCCCGATCCCTCCATTTCAAAGGAGCTTGATCTTGCGATAAGCGCAAAAAGTCGTTTCAAGAGCTCGAAAAACAGAGCCGCAAGATACACAAAGGGATATACGATGTAATACAAGCCTCTCGCAACTACAGCCCAGACACTGCTGAAGCCGGAACCTATCGTTTGAAAAAGACCGGGAGAAAAAAGCTCCGCTGCAAGAAATCCCAGGAGGGCGATCAGGGTGACAACACCGAGTATTATCGCCAGCGACCGCCAGGTGGAGGCTCTGCTTTCCTGCCCGGTCACGCGTTTCAGACAGAGGTTCCCCACGGCGAGAGAGGCGAGCCCAAAGCAGAAAAAACAGACCGCGTACAGACGGATGGCTCCCATCGCGTCCTGGTATCTGCCGTCGGGGAAGGTGATGAACCACGCGATGATAAGACCGATAAGACCGATGATGCCGATATTGAACTGCCGGAAAATCCCTTCAAAGGTAGACGTTCTCCGTTCGAGGAGGATGCCGCGCCACCAGAGAAAGAGACCCACAGGGAGAGCTACCGAGACAACGCGGGTATCTGAAAACATCGTTGCCGCAAGCCCGCGGATATGAGCGAACCAGCCACCGCCAAAGAGCGGGTATCCCATTCCGTACTCTATCCGGAAAATCAGCAACACAAAGATAACGCCGCACCCGATTATCGCGCTCCTGACCTGCCACATCGGCCAATGCTGTTTCAAAAAAAATCTTGCGCCGGCAAGGGCGAAACCGAGAGTGAAGATAACCGAAAGCAGGCTTACCGGCGGCCTCACCTCCGTGAACAGCGGCAAGTGACCGAGCCAAATGAGCCACGGATACAGCCAGAAAGCCTCCATGAGGATAACGAGAAAAGGAAAGACGACATCCGCAATCCAGTCCGGTTGCTCGAGTTTTCGCGCCATCTTTACCTGTTCCCTTCCGGCGCAGCCCCGGCGCCGGTGCCCGTGCCCGTGCCGCCGCCCCCCGCAGCA
>CAZHXC010000677.1:0-1596 GCA_964536145.1 uncultured Spirochaetales bacterium
TCTTCACCTCCGACAACGGCTACAGCCACACCGGCGTCGATGCCGAGCCCAAGCCCCTTCTTTCGGCCGGTGGCGGTGTCTGCACCCGGGCTGCCGACAAGATCTGCCGGAGCCTCCCGGCCGCCGGCTAGATCACCGGCACTTTCGGCTTCGGGCGCTTCCGCCTCGGGCAATGCAACCAGCTTCTTGGTCATCGGATCAAAATCGGTCAGATAACCCGGCGGCACCCGGAGTATCCGTTCATCGGCATCGAGACTCAAGAGCGCTTCGAGGAGATCCAGGTTTCCCTCGAGCTTCCGGTACTCCCAACCGAGCTCCTCCGCCATACTCTTAGCGTACTCTCCGTATACCGAATTTCCGGAACTTCCGGTATCGATAAAAACCGAACGCGAGTAGTTGCGTTGCCAGCTCGATAAAAACCGGTCTATCTCGACGGCATTTTCCCGGCCGTATTTTTCCTCGAGATACTCAAACCCGGGCCGGTCCGATTGCGCTGCCTTTTCTTTGCCGCCGGCGCCGCCGGTGGGCTGCACCTTTTCCTCGTACCATCCTGCGGATATGTAGTAGGTGCCCGGGTTACGCGCAAACTCATGCAAATACGCCTCGTCCGAGCCAAGAAAGAGCGAAATACAGTCGTGAACCCTCGGTATGGCGAGGGGAATATCGTTCGCCCGTATACCGACAGTCCCACGCCCGCACAAGCCGTATCCTACTGCAATAACATCAGCATCCGTGACTTCGTCAATCGCCTTCTGCAACCTGACACGAAGTTCCGCGGGTTTGGCGTGCAACCCCCCTTCAAGCCACGTGGTTGTGTATGTAATTTCCTCATTTTTTGGGAGAGCGTTGAAATCAACCCGCAGCACGCCGCAACCGATGAGATGGATGTGTCGTTTTTTCATTTGGAAAAAGATAGTAACTCGGCCGCACCCTGTCAATCGCAGGCGGCGCGCGACAGTCAAACACCTCGGTGACCTCACCCTGCGGCGCTCTTCAGTCAAATCCTGTGGTCACCCTTGATGAATTCAGGACGACAACCTATCATCACATGTCACAAAAAAATGGAGACATCTGCATATGGAAAATCTGGTGACTTCTTCTTTCCGATTGGGTGTTCTCGGCGGTGGGCAGCTCGGCCGGATGCTTGCTCTCGCCGCGGCGAACTGGGACATACAGACCTATTGTCTGGATAAGAGCGAACACGCTCCCGCCCGCAATTTCAGCCACGGGTTCAAACACGGTTTGATTACATCTTTTGACGACGTCGTGTCTCTCGCCGAGCATGTCGATATGGTCACCATAGAGACCGACCACGCCAACGCCGACGCTCTGGCGTTTCTGGAAGAGAAAGGAATGAGGACCTTCCCGGCGAGCGGGTCTCTCAGGATCATCCAGGACAAAGGGCTGCAACGCCAATTCTGCCGCGACAGAAGTATTCCCGTACCAAAGTACGAGCTGTTTGCCACCAAAGAGGGGTTGGTCCAAGCGGTCTCATCGAACAGTTGGAGCTTTCCGTTTATCGTGAAGGCGCGTTCGGCGGGATATGACGGCAAAGGGGTCTTTCTGGTAAAAGACCGTGATGGTCTGGAAAACATC
>CAZHXC010000678.1:0-1595 GCA_964536145.1 uncultured Spirochaetales bacterium
ATGCGCTGGAAATAGCCGAGGCGAGCGGTATGAATCGTGAGATACTCGCGGAGGCGAAGAAGTATCTCGATGAACAGAGTACCGACGTCGCACGAATTATCCGTGAAATATCGGCACAGCAACGCTCTCTCAACGAGCGGGAATCTGACTTTGAAAAGAAGCGCGGAGAGCTCGTAGAACGAATACGGGAAACCGATCTACGCGCGCTCAGGTTGAAGCAGCGTGAGCTCGAGCTCCGGACCCACGGCTATATGCAGCTTACAAAGCAGATCCAGGAAAGCCGCAAACAACTCGAAAACCTGGTGAAAGAGCTGCGCGAGGGTGAGCTAACCAGAGACAAAACCCGCTCGGTGAAGCGGTTTCTTGACACCATGGAGCAGACGGCTGAACGAGAGCGTGAGGAAATCGAGGAGGTCAGGCAGGAGCTGTCACCGGTTCTCAGGATACAACCCGGTATGGATGTGACGGTCGGCAGCACGAGACAACGCGGCCGGGTAGTGAGAAAAGCGAGAGATGGATACTGGGTTGTGGCTACTGAAAAACTCAAAATCACCGTGCCGGAATCCGAAATCACGGCGGTAGTACCGCATGAGGAACCGCACAGGAAGGTGAGGGTTGAGCACGATACAGCCGCCGCGCGACCGGAGTTTATCCTCGATTTACGGGGACAACGGCTTGAAAAGGCGCTTAACGATTTGGAGAGGCAGATAGACAGGGCGATCATGGCGAATATGAAGAGCTTTGAAGTTATCCACGGCCATGGTGAAGGTGTGCTGAGGAACGGTGTCCATGACCGGCTGCGCAAACATCCGGCGGTACGGGATTATGAGTTCGCGGTTCCGGAAGAGGGTGGATTCGGAAAGACTATTGTCAGGCTGTAAGAATCGCCCTACGGAGGTTGTGCGGCCGAGACGTTCTCTGTAATAATAACGACATGAAAAACCACGTGCGGGGCTTATACGTTCTTCTGACGGTTTGTACTCTCTTTCTTCTTGCATCTTGTATTGACCTGAGGAGCGATATCGAGGTAAACGAAGACGGGAGCGGTACGATACAACTCACCTATACAGCGGTGAGTGCCCTCGTCCACTTAGGCACCATCGATGAAGACGACAGGTTCTACGCTATTCCGATAAGCGAAGATGATTTCCGAAGCACCGCCGGAGAGATAGAAGGTATCACCTTGCGGTCGTTTGCCATCGAGGATGAGGTGGACACGGTGACCGTGACCGCCACGCTCGATTTTGATTCGCCGGCGGCCCTCTCTCGCCTGTTCGGTTCATCGGGTCCGGGAACGGTCGAGATAACTTCCGAGGGAGCATCGACGCTGTATAGACAACTGATTTACGGTGGAGCTGCGGAGGAAATAGATGCGGAGAGCCGCGATTTTATCGAATCATTTTTTGCCGACTATTCGGTAGAGTTTTCTCTTGAAGCGCCGCAACAGATCTCGGCGGTGAACTCCGGTGATTTCACCGGAAGGGTTGCCACTATAGAGCTGCCGATGACAGAGGTACTCCTGTCGCCAAGCCCTATAGAGTGGGAGGTGCGCTGGTAGGAATGTATGAGCGGCTTGAATCGTGGGAACGTCGACT
>CAZHXC010000679.1:0-1592 GCA_964536145.1 uncultured Spirochaetales bacterium
CGGCCCTCCTGCCCCATTCGGTCCAGGTGTGACTCAGCCGGTGAAAGACCTGTCCGGCATCGTTTTCACCGCCGGTTTTGCCTTCGCCGAGGGGTACACCGGCCTTCCGAAAATACTTCTGCGCGGCAATATCAGCCGCTATCTGCGACCATTCCGACGGCACAATCACATTTTTCTGTTGGAAGATCAGTTTTCCGTCGGCGTTCCGGATTTCAGACACCCGGTTTTCCCAGGAAATTCCTTCATAGGGACCCTCGAGCCCTTGCGTAAAACGTCTTTGAATTTTCAAACGCCTTCCCTCCCCTTTGCGTTTGGTGAATTACTCTTCACCTTGCCTGTCTTGGACTAGCATCGGTACACAAACGCCATATATGTAGCGTATTTTCTACCGTTTACATGGATTAATCACCATATATAGCGCCGAGATCAATGTAACAAAATTCACTCCAAAAGCTCAATACAAAAAAGATCGGAAGCGCCAAATCCGTATGTTTCTTTCAAGTACGCCTCGATAACCAATGCGGATTTGTGAAAGGTATCCGGGTGCGATGTCCGCAATTGATCAACTACCACCGCAGTGCGCGGCAACGCTTCTACCAGAGCCGGTAGGGAGTAGTCCCAGTAGTAGGCTTCAAGAACCTCATGCGACACCTGCATTAGGTAGGCTTGAAACTCGTTCACGACAAGAAACTCATCGTACACGTTGTAGTCGCGCAACGCCAAAAACTCCTTCCAGAAACTCTGCTCCAATTGCGACAGCTCGATCCAGGCGGCCAGTGCGACGTCCCGGTATTCCGCATCGGTGAAGAAAACACCGTGATAGCCCTCATGCGCCAGAAAGAGTCTTCTGAGCCGGGGACTTGATTCCTGAGAGACCGTTATCAGCCCACCTTTTCCCGGCTTCCATACATCGCCGGTTTGGCGAATAACACCGCGATTGACAAGGATATCTCTTAAGAGAATCTCTTTGTCTCCTAACTCGAAATCCTCAGTCCTGGCTCTAGAAAAAAAGCGGGCAAGATCTTCAGCCCGATAGTCGTGGGCGTTCCAGCCGTGTCTCTCTGCAATCGCGTTGTCCGGCATGAGCCTGCCCGCGGTTCCCGCCTTTTCAACAAAGAATGCAAGGCGTTTGAAAAACTCCGATTGTACCGCGTATGAAACAAAATCGAATATGAGTATTTCGGGGAAGCGATTCCAGGAGAAGAGCTCAAACTCCGGGTTTCGCCATTGTCCTCGCTCGTAAGCCACCAACCCGCCCATATCGATGGGTATCGGTGCCATGCTTGCGCCGTCATTCCTCGAGACTTCCTCCGTCACAATCGATTTGAGGGTAAACCCGGCGCCCTCGACGGTGATGCTTACCACCGCCGGTATAAACCCGCATATCCCCTCATACAGATAGACCGATTTTTCTCCCTCACGGAGGTTGAGGTTGAACTCAGCTTTTCTTCCGGCGTCTTGCGCCGTAATGGATACACTGCACTCTGTATTATCCTCGCGGATGAACGCGTAGTTGATCGCCACCCCGGCGAGCCCCCGCAGGTTATGGGTTATCCGGGAGAGGTCAAAGGTGAATGTCCTGTGAGGGTTGC
>CAZHXC010000680.1:0-1561 GCA_964536145.1 uncultured Spirochaetales bacterium
GCCACCATGAAAAATCCGGAGCTGCTCGGCAGAGTGGACTGAGATCTTACCGCGCTCCCGGGGCCGCCGTACAATCCCGTGGCGGCAAAGCTCATATGAGAGTATTATCTGCTGTACAAAACCTCATACAATGCGTTATCATCCCGATAGACCACCTAGGAGGATGGAAATGACAGAAGACGTTTTGGCTTCAGCGATCCAGAAGGAAGCCCAGGCAAAGGAGTTTTACTCCCAGGTTTCTGAAAAGATCACCGCCAAGGATGCGAAGAAAGTAATAGCGAAGCTGGCGAATGATGAAGCCGGTCATGTCTCGGTGCTATCAAGACGGTATAACAAACTTTTCAACAAAGATTTTACACCGGCGCCCGGGGAGCTTTCTGATAAGCATAAAATTGCGGAGGCTCAAGTTTACGACATGGATACCGCGTTACAGATAGTCAGCCTGGGTATCGGCATGGAGGATGAATCCATTCTCTTCTATGCTGATCAGTACGAAAAAACCGCTGATCCGGAAGAGAGAAAGATGCTGAAGAAACTGGCGCAGTTTGAAAAAGGCCACAAAAAAAAGCTGCAACACCAGTACGAGAGGCTCAAGAAGGGACATACCTGGATCGCCCGTACATAAAACGGCAATACCGCGGGACCTGAGCGTTTGTAAACACACTACCAAAAACTCATCTATGCAGCTCAGATTACTCGAGGCGGACCTAGACGAAGTTGACCATGATGGACATTGGAGTTACTATGAGGGCAAGAACAAGACCATCCAATCGACAACAAGCAAAGGTCTATCGAGCTGCCCATAACAAAAACCTAACACCAAAGGAATAAGGAGAACAAGGTTGTTCAATCCAAAGTTACGCGAGCTCGGCGAAGACAAGTTGATCTACTCAACATCGCTGGGGTTCAGGATTATTTTTATATTGATGGCCGGTTTCATTTTCACCAGCGTTATCGCAGCGGGCACCGGGCCGCTTCTTACACGGTTCAACGGAATTTCCGTTTTTATTATTCTTATTAGCGTGGTTGCGGCGCTCTACCTCGAGCGCTGGTCATTCGACAAGAAAACCAACTCCTTTGAAAAGAACGTTGGGTTGCTTTTCTTCCACTCGCGCAGTGCGGTCCCTCTCGACACGCTGGAGAAGGTCGTAATCTACGAACCGGGCCCCAAACAGTCGGAACAGTCGAAGTATTCGCGAATGGTAACCCGGCGGTCGGCGCTGGTATCAATTGTTGACAAGAGCGGGAATCTCTACAAGCTCGATCTGATGAAAGGCGGATCTGTAAGCGAGGGAAGGAGGATAGCCGAAAGCCTCTCGATATTCTGTGAAATACCCTTGATTGATGAAACAGGCGGTCCTTCCGGGGATAATCTCGCCTGAGGACGCCTGATCGAAATCCACCGGCCGGATCCCTACATTGTAACTCTATTCCGGTTCACCTATAATGAACTGCTTTCAAGAATAATTGAGCAGGAGTGACTCATATGGAGAATTTCGTATATCGCAACCCGACGACGATCTACTTTGGCAGAAAGATGGAAGAACAAGTCGGGGAAATC
>CAZHXC010000681.1:0-1559 GCA_964536145.1 uncultured Spirochaetales bacterium
AGCAAGATCGAGTTCGCGCGACTGCCGTCCTGCTCGGCAAAGCGGCAAGCGGCGCTACGCGGGAGGGTATTCTCCGTCACGCATGCAGGCTCCTGTTTGCCGGCGCCGGCAGAAAGGGAAGCCGTGAAGCGCTCACACCCAGCCTGTAACCAAAACACCGGGCCTTTACACGGAAATTGCATCCACATATCATCGTCGTGAGCGACAGACGCACCGGTAAACCGTACAATGGATGGCCACATGGACAACAAGCGTTCGAGTAGAGGCATATCGAGGCCAAGGACTATTTTTACCTTCAACTGTGCCGTGATGATTCAGCACGGGACCATTCTGCTGATCGTCGGTCCCCTCGTACCAAACCTGATGAGCACCTTTGGCGTTGGCGAGGCCGCCACTGGGCTTCTGCTCGGGCTGGGGTCTCTCGGTTTTCTTGGCGGGCCGCTCGCCGCGGGCGCCATAATCGACCGCGGGTCAGTAAGCAGAGCGCTCATTATCGGTTTTATAATCGAAATTGTATTTTTGCTGCTGTTTGGACTCTCATACGTTTTTATCGTAGCCGTCGTGGCAAACGTATTCCTTCATCTTGGCGCTGCATTTGTGGAAATAAGCGGAAGCTATCTCCCGATAGTCACACCGGGAAAGAGCAAGGCCCATGCGCGGATGAATCTGATCCACGCATTTTTCAGCATTGGCGCATTTATCGGTCCGTTTCTCATCGGTCTGTACATTGAATCAACCGGAGAGTGGCGGCCCGTGTTTTTCTTTGCGCTGATTCCTCCGGTGCTTCTCCTGCTCTGGCTCATCGTGATTCGGATTCCCCGATCGGCCGACGCAGCAGTTGATGCAGAGGCTACTACCCGCACGGACGGGAAAGCCGGCCTCGCCACCGTGTTGCGAAGCAAGTGGGTGGTATTCGGCGCGATATCCCTGTTGTGCTATGTAGGGGCGGAAGTGGGAATTTCGAGCTGGATCGTCTACTATCTGCAGCAGGTTATGGGGCTCAACACGGTACAGTCTTCGGCGGGACTTTCGATGCTGTGGATCTTCATCATGATTGGCAGGTACCTCAACAGCCTGCTCGGCGGGCGTATGGGAGCAAAATCTCTGGTTATCATCTCCGGAATCGGCGGAGCGATCGGTGTTATCATCTTCCTCTTCGTTGACGGGTTAGCACCGGCATACCTCCTGCTCTCCTGGATCGGTCTCTGTCTTTCCGGGGTGTTTCCGAACGTTATGGGCGAGTTGAACAACCGCGACCCCAAACGTGCGGGTATGGTTACTGCGGTAATGACCATGGGCGCGGCCCTTGGTGCGGCTACCTTTCAATGGCTCGTTGGCCTCGTCGCCGACCTCGCGAACCTGAAAGCCGCTCTTCTTATCCCCGCGGTATTGCAGGCTCTTGTGGTGGTGAGCTTTCTCATCGCTTTGAAATCAAAGGCAATTCCGGACCCGCGATAGTTGCGCGATAGTTGCGTTGACTAGCCATACAACTTCTTTTAACATGTGCGGACGCAAACCGGTTGCCTGTGCGGCACGCCGTTTGCGGACGAGCCTTGAGT
>CAZHXC010000682.1:0-1557 GCA_964536145.1 uncultured Spirochaetales bacterium
CCGCAAGGCCTGGTAGAATATCGTCCCACCAATCCGGACCGCCGGTATGCTCCTGACACGCTATATTCGACGTGGCGATACTGAAGTGAAGGGAGACCTGTTCGAGGAGCGGTCCGCGGGCACAATGAGGTACCACGTCGAGGTAATGGGCTTCACCCATGGCCGCGACCTTCCGGGCCTCGGTAATACCGCCGACAAGCGCAAGATCGATTCTGAGATAATCGGTAAGCTCCTCGTCAATCAGAGGGCGAAATTGCCATTTGCTGTACAGGTTCTCGCCGGTTGCTAAGGACGTGGAAACCCGCTGTCTGAGCCGGCGGTACACGCAAGGGTCCTCGGTACGGGTCGGGTCTTCCACAAAGAGCAATCCCGTATGGTCGACGGCGCGGCAAAAATCAACAGCCCGGGCCGGTGTGAGTCTCTGATGTACATCGATGCTCATGTCTACCGAATCACCAACGGTTCGGCGCACCTCTTCAGTGAGCTCTACGGAGTATCGTATCGCCCTCCCGGCGTCAAAGCCGCTCCCGCCTTCCGGGTCGTCAAAGCCGAACCGGACCATGGTGAATCCTGCGTCCACCGCGGCTTGCGCGTTTTTGCAGGTGGCATCGATGGTGGGGCCCTGAACATGCGCGTAGAGCATGGTCTTCTCTCTGGCCTTTCCCCCCAACAGCCGCCAGACGGGTACTCCAAGAGCCTTGCCCTTGATATCCCAGAGGGCCATATCTATCCCGGAGATGGCGGAGATTATGACGATTCCTTCCTTTCTGCGGGTATACCGGAAAAGTTCCTGCCAGATGCCTTCGATATCATCGGGGTCACGGCCTACGAGCCAATCGGCGTAGTACTCGAGCATCTTCATGGTTGCCGGAATCGGCGGCGCCATACCGGCTTCTCCCACGCCGTAGATACCTTCATCAGTCTCCACTTTTACAATGAGATTGCTTGCTACCGGGAAACCCTTGATTGCTGTTATTTTCAATTATTGACGCTCCTTGGTACGCGGCCTGCGTTGCGTGAGTACCTCACGCTACGGGTAATTGTCGGTTTTGGCAATGGCTGTATTCTGAATGGCCATGTCACACCTCCTTCGTTCGCAACTTCATCTTTCTTGCCGCACGTAGTTGTTGCACATCTGAAGAGACAAAGAGCTCCGCATTCCATTGCAGTGCGCACCCAATATGTAGTGCATCCATCGCCCGAACAACGCTGGTTTCCAGCACCCGGATCGCATCCGCAACCACCTCAGGGATCACATATATAATGGTGGCGTCAGCCGCCTCTGTTAGCAAGCAGGACTTGGCCGTTCGATATTGGGTCCTGGTAAGAGCGCCTTCACGAACGCGGCGATCCAGAGCAGAAATAATTTCAGGGACACAAATAACAGACAACCCCAGTTCAGTCGCATCACCGCAAAGTTGCTCAACCGCTTCGCTCCCTTTCTCCTCGACATAGCGTTTCGCGAAGGCGGATGAATCAAAGAATATCTTCATCGGTACGATCTTCGAGGATCGCGGCAGAAAGCCGCATTCTATGCTGGACCCCGAAAACTGGACA
>CAZHXC010000683.1:0-1549 GCA_964536145.1 uncultured Spirochaetales bacterium
AACAGTGAGGTGTTTGCTGCGGTAATGGCCGGGACAGAGCCCCATTTGCCTTGTGCCATGCCGGCGTCGGTGTCGTAGATACTCACGCCGCCCGCGCTCCCTACTGCGCTCCAGCCGCCGCCGATATATTCCTTCACAAAGAGCCGTGGAGTGCCACCGCTTGCAACGCTCTCCTCGGTATCGGCATAGGCTACATAGAGGCTGCCGCCGCTCGAATAAAGACAAGCGTAATCGCCTTGAACTCCCGCGAGAGAAATATACCCACCTACATCACTCCAAGCCGCACCATCGTTTCCGCTGTTTTTCATGACCTTGATTTTTCTGTCTGTGTCTGCTTCGTCAGGAAGAACCGCGTACAGCTCGTTGTTATGGGTGACCAGTTCTACACTGAACGCCGTGGAAGGGAAACCGCTCTCGAGGGTGACCCAGCTTCCGGATCCACCTCCCCCTTCGAAAGAAGCGGGCGTTGCAGACAGCGCGCTCTCGGGTCCGCCGCCGTACTCGTACGCTTCGCACTGTGCTTTGTAGTAGTAGTCCGTTCCGGTCTCGATATCAGAATCAGTGAACGTCAGGTACACACCGTCCGTAACGATATGCCCTCCGGGGACCTGATCAGGATGCTCAAAGTCGCTCCAGAGTGCCGTATAGCTACCGTCCGGGTTCGCTTCGGATCGGTACAACCTATACCGGTCGGCCTCGTCCACGGGAAACCAACTCACGATGATCGAGTCGCCTTCAAGAACCGCTTCGTGCATCACAGGGGCGGGGAGCGGGTCCATAATGACAAACGCCACCTCGCTCATGTCGGTCGCGCCATAGTCATTATGCACACAGCTGATTTTGTAATAATAGCGGTAGCCCAGATCAACATCGCTGTCTTCATAGATCGTTCCGGTCTGGGTTTGAACGCGAGGGTAATAACCGTCAAGTTCCGTATCTCTGTGGACTTCGTATGAGATACCGGGCACATCAACTGCGTCCCACTGAACGCTGATAAACTCATCCAACCCTTGAGAAAGCAATGTGGCGGTTACGTTTTTCGGCGGAAGAAATGGAGGGATAGAGACGACATACTCCGGTGACCAGGATCCAAAGCCCGCGTCACCGTGTCCCCGGACGCGGTATAGATACCGGTGGCCGGGCATAAACGCACTGTCGGGAAGCTCCCACCCGTTGTCCATGAAATAACCGGCCGTATCCCAGGTCAGCTCTTTGAAACTCACACCATCATCCGGCGCCTAACGTTCAAGAATGTGCTCATCCGCTCCGTCGGCCCAGTCCCACCAGAGCTCTATGTGGCTCGGTTTTCCCTGGTCCCAGGAAATCTTATGATCGTTAATGGTTATTTCTCCAACAGGATCTTCGAATAATTCACAGCTCGCGGAAAGGGCAAGAATCATCAATATCAAGGCCAACTGAAATGCCGGACGTTTCATATCATCCTCTCCCAGACGGTCGTTCTGCCCGGGTCGGGGGGCGTGATCGTTGATTTGGGTTAGCTATACATCTCCTGTAACTACACTATCAACTGCCCCGGTTACCGGGTTTT
>CAZHXC010000684.1:0-1546 GCA_964536145.1 uncultured Spirochaetales bacterium
CCCGAGGGTGAGTATTTTGTTCATCCTGTCATAGCTGAGGGTGATTCTGTTGAAAAGCCTCTCAAGCGGCCTGTTTTCTCTCGCAGACATCCGGTTACCGGTCACATTCCCAAACCTGGTTGACCCGGGCTTCCAGCAAACCCTGATTGGTGTTTGCAAGCCGCCAGATATCGATTCTTTCTATCCTTGTTGCGCCGCCGACGGTGAATGCATCGAAGCCGCCGCTTCCTGCATAATCCATGTACGCCGCAACCACTGCCTGGCGATCGTTCGCGAACACCTCTACCAAATACTTGTCCACAAAAATCCGCAATTCCACATCCGCTTCTTCCGGCAAATCGGTTATCGCAAGAGGAGCCTCGGCAGTGCCGACCCGCAGAGTTCCCGTTTCCGGCCGCAATATGATCGGTAATCCGCCGTCTTTGCTATCGGCAAAAACGAGAAACCCAAGGAGTTTACGAAACGCCTGCTCGCGCGAGATCACGATACGGATTTCAAACGCGTCGGCATCAATATCGACGAGCCTCTGACGCTCGGGAGCAGCCTGTGGCGGCACGGAGTCCCGCAATCCCGTGACGGGCGCAGAGAGGGTCACATCTCGGAGGGTTGTCTGATCGCGGCGCAACGTATCGAGTTCACTTAACGGGCGGATACGAAGCGCTCCTGTCTCAGATAGGCTCAGCTCCCTGGGGAGGGCCTGGATGGTCCTCTTACCCAAGGGGGCGTCAGCGTCCGCGGAGTTCAGCCAGGCCCACATCACCCGGCGCCCATCCGCGGTGAGTATGCTTTCCGGTGCAAAGAAATCCGTACGAACTCCAAGGCCGTATACCGGCTGTCCTTCGCGCCGCCAGTTCATACGCCCGTGCACTTCAGGAACGAACTGCTCTCGTTCTGCATCCCAATCGCCCAGGTAATATCGGCATCCGAGTGTATGACTGATGCACAGCAGCATCCATTTACCATCGAGAGAGAAGAAATTCGGACAGGAAATGTCCTCTCCAATCATGACTTCAGGCAAGTCATGATTGAGGAACTCGCCGCCAAGCGTCCAGTCGCGGAGGTCCCTAGACCTGAACAGCGGCTGCTCCAGTCCGCCGCTGATCGCATAGTAGGTCTCGCCGATTCGAAAGCAATCAGGGTCCCAGAATCGCTCGATCCGTGCGACGCTTCCGTCCTCCATGCGCACCTCAACGGGATAGGGCTTCTCCCACGCGGAGAGGCTACGGTTTTGAGCAACCGCAATGTAGTTACGCCCGGAGCCCTGCCCGTGATAGATGATCGCGGGCAGCCCCTCTTTTGTCATAAATCCGGTACCGCTGTACATTCCATGGCCGGTGAACGACGGCTGCAACCTGGTCGGTTGCCACTCCCAATGCAGCATGTCAGGACTGGTAACGTGAACAAAGCTATATGAGGTACCGTCCTTCCACGGATGAGCAAGAATGTAATGCAGGTGATACACGCCATCGACATGGAATGCCCCGTTCGGGTCACCGGGACTGCTGTCGCCTCCGGGATGCATCAGGTGATAATTCAGAATCATGTC
>CAZHXC010000685.1:0-1542 GCA_964536145.1 uncultured Spirochaetales bacterium
CATCGGTTCGGTAAAAATGTCCATTAACGGATGTTCGAGCTCCATGAACTCAAAGATTCTGAAAGTTGGCGCGGCGGCGGCGAAGTGCATGGCCACCACTACGTTCAGAGCGGAGAACATCCCGGTATGGGGAGAAAGGCTGAGATTGTCGGCCTGGATGAGCGCGGCAATCCGCATCGCCTCGGTGAATCCGCCCACGCGGCCAAGATCCGGCTGGACCAGATCTACCGCACCGGTTGCGAGAAGATCTCTGAAACCGAACACGGTGAACTCCCCTTCACCACCGGCTACCGGGATTGGCTGCCCCTGCTTGACCTGCCTGTACCCTCTATAATCGTATGGCGGGACCGGTTCTTCCAACCAGTCGATGTCGTAGGGTTCGAGCAATCGCCCCAAGCGAATGGCAGACGCGGCGTCATAGTTTGAGTTTGCATCCACCATCAACCGGACATCTTCTCCAACCGCCTCTCGGATGGACCTGATTGCCTCCACATCCTCTCTGATACCCATTCCCACCTTGATCTTGACCGCGGGATAGCCGCGTTCGAGAAACCATTCTGTACCGGCTACCATCTCCTCGGGCCTATCGCAAAACACGGAAGACCCATAGGCGTTCAGCGTCTGTCTTCCAAATCCGTGAAGCGCCTTGTACACCGGCAGGTTCAGTGCTTTGCCGATAACATCCCAAATGGCGACGTCCACACCGCTCAGGGCCTCGACAAAATGGCCCTTTGTATGTCCGCGCAGACGCATGGCCGAGAACATCTTCCACCACAGCGCTCCCGCATCCATCGGATCTTCACCGATAATAACCGGCGCGAGCATGTCTTCCACGATGTATTTGGTGGCCCTTGGGGCAGATCGGACAACGCTCTCACCAATCCCCACGAGCCCGTCATCGGTAGTCACCCGGACGATGAGCGACCTCACCTCTTCAAAGAAGGTGGTTGCTATTCGAAAGGGCCTCTCTATTTTCGCGTTGAGCGCGATTGCTTCTACTTTATCGATCTTCATCTCTTACCTCACACCCGCACTGCCGCGGTTTACCCCCAACAGGGTCAATCGATCCTCGGGCTCCATCCGTAGATACGGCTCAGGCTCCCGCCCATCAGCATCGCACGATCGGAATCTGAAAGCGTGTCGGTCATCCGGAACGCTTCAACTCCCTGTTCGTAGGTGAGTATGTCCACCGCACGGGTCCAATCGGTACCCCACATGCACCGCTCGAGCCCAAAGGCGTCAAAAATTCTCCCGAGAGGCTCCCAGATATCGTTGTACGGAAACGGTTCGTGGGAGAGCGTGCAGGCGCCGGATATCTTTATCGCTATGTTCTCATGCTCGGCAAGCGCAAGGACGTTGGGCAGATCGGCGAAAGGCTCCGGTGGTGCAGGAGGCTTTGGCGGTTGTGGCAACCCGAGGTGATCGAGCACCAGTTGAGTCTCCGGGTGGCGTTTCGCAATTTCTGAAAGATAGGGAAGCTTCCCGGTCGCGAGCATATTGACCGCAATCGCGTGTTTGGCGGCGGTATCGAGAATCGCATCC
>CAZHXC010000686.1:0-1539 GCA_964536145.1 uncultured Spirochaetales bacterium
GCTCATCGTACCGCCCCCGCGCGGTTTATCCACGCACGCTTGCCGAAGGGACACGATTTAGCGAACGGCGCATCCGGGTCCGGGAGCGGAGTATTGAAGGCAAGATGGAGTGTCGGCTCCTTACCCTCGTTCCAGTTCCGGTGCTTGATTCCCTTTGGAAAGAAGATGAGCGAGCCGGGAGGACAGTCGTACTGTTTGCCCTCGATCTCGATGCTCATGGTGCCGCGCAGGATGTAGAATATCTGGTCCACGTCATGGATATGCATGCCCGCCGGAGATCCGCCTCCCGGCGGTGTCTTGATGCAGTTGATGGTGCAGTTCTCCGCACCGGTAGTGTGATCGAGCAAGCTCTGGGTAAAGCGGTCGTTGGGATCGCTCTTGTCGATGGCGGCAAAATCCACCTTGCGTACATATTCCATGGTGTCTCCTCATCAGTCGATTGAATGCGGCCGTATTCGTATTCGTCGAATCGAGTGTAGGAAGTGAGGTGTTCGGCTGTCAAGCGTTGGTTCAGGTTGGATGGCCGTTCGCCGGGAGCTGCAGCCTGTAGCCGCCGGGTGTGTGGCGCTACTCCCTGAACTTAGCCCCCTGAAGTCCCTCTTTACCCCAGAATATGGCCCTATCGCCGAGCTCTTCTTCTATCTCGATAAACCGGTCCGCCGCGGGGCCGAGCGCGCTCCCTCTTACCGTCCCGGCACCCAATCCTACGGTATAGTCGACAAGGGCGACGCCCTCGCCGCGGCTCGCGCAGGGCATGACATCGTAGCCGTGCTTCGTGGCAAGCGTGACGGTGTCAAAGGCTTCCGAGATTGTGCCCACCTGGTTGACCTTGAGGAGAAATGCGTTACACGCTCCGGCCTTGATTCCCTCCTTGAGTCTTTTGGCGTTCGTTGTGAAGAGGTCATCGCCTACAATCTGAATACCAAGCTCTTTTGTCAGGATGGCGTGGCCCTCGTAATCGTTCTCATCGAGGGGATCTTCGAGTATCACAAAAGGATACTGGCTTACCATCTCCCTGTAGAGATCGATCATCTGGTCTCTGGTTTTCTCTCCGCGGGAGAAAATACCGGTGTACACTTCGTTTTCTTTGTCGTAGTAGGTGCAGGCACCGCTATCCATCTGGATACCCACCTTCTCTACGTGTCCGCACCGTTCGATGACTTCACTCATCATCTGCCAGATTTCACGGTCGTGATCGATGGTGCCCTCCTGGATGAACTGCCGCTGGAACATCCTGCCGGGAAAGGTCATGCCAAACCGTTCTTTCACGAAGCTCGATCAGAATATTGTCGATACTACGCTGTTTGGATGCATCGGCGCCTCTG
The DNA here is from genome assembly GCA_964536145.1 of uncultured Spirochaetales bacterium. Classification (GTDB taxonomy): domain Bacteria; phylum Spirochaetota; class Spirochaetia; order ARS1246; family ARS1246; genus JAFGHN01. The sequence goes on from CAZHXC010000686.1 coordinate 1,326, forward strand.
AGCGCAGGAGCGATGATGCTCTTCACGTTGTCAACCGCCTTGGTGACGCCCATGCCGCCCCATTCCTCGCCACCGTCATATAAAAACGGTACTTCATGTTCTCCAATGGAAAGACCCGCCGTCGCCAGGGCTACACCGGTGGCCCCGTTCTCAGTCACCACCTTCGCCTGAACCCCCGGATGTCCCCGCATAGAGAATATCTGCCTTGCCGTAA
>CAZHXC010000687.1:0-1535 GCA_964536145.1 uncultured Spirochaetales bacterium
ATCCGGGGCAGATCGGACAGATAGTTGCGATACTGAAAAAAGAAATCAAGAAACGCAACGCAAAAACCAGGACCAGCGGTTGCATGGTTGAACAACGGCGTTATTGATCGCGACCGACCCGTGGCCAATCCTGCTAACCTCACCGGGTTTCAGGCCTCTCCACGGTACTCTCGATGAGCCTAACGATACTCTCGGACATGTCCTTGATGCGTGATTTCCTCGAAATTGAGAACAGATAGAATATTAACCTTGCAAGCAGATACGAGCCGGTTAGTGTGGCGATGGGAAAGAGCACCGCAAAAGGGAGCGATTCCAAAGTTTTCAAACCGACCCCCAATCCCACGCCAAGCCCCGCACCGAGCCCGACTCCGCCCATCAAGCCGCCGAACAGCCCTGCGGCCAGCTGTCCAAGACGGTTGCGCACACGCACAAGGGATTTTTCACCGGAGGGTGTGACCGAGATATCGACACTATGACCGGTCCGTTGAACAACTTCGGCGTTTGTTGCCCAGGAAAGGGAGCTCCCCACGACGCTTCCCGTCCCGTTTTCACCGGTGATGGAGGGGATCATTGCGAATACCCGTTCGAGGTCGTGCTGCGATGCGATACCTTCCGCCAACTGCACCTCTACAGGGTTCACGGTTCCGCCGAGAAAGCGGTTCTGTTTCTCGCTTACGCCTTGCGTCTCCAATTCAGACGCTGCGCGCCGTATGAGCGATGAAGATATACCGGCCTCGCGGGCAATGGCATCAATCTCGGAAAGTGTCACACCCTGACCTTCAGATGCGGTATCGCCGTTCGATTCTTTCTTCTGCAGGCTCAGGGCCTTCTCTATTATTTTTCTGACCTCGGCATCCGAGTAACGCCGCCCATCACTCATAACGCCCTCCTCTCTGGTTGAGATTATATCACAGGAGCAATGATTGTCCTCAGGCCTCGAACCTCGGAGAGACCACACCGACCCCGGGAAATAGTAGTATATTGACCGTGTTAGTCTGCCGTTAGCGAGGGGAAAGGCCCTGATGTTTTATCATGTGCGAAAGATCTGGAATACGGCGCTGTTTCAGGGAGCGAACAGGAAGAAGCGATATTTCGAAGGCTGGTATTTCAAGCATGTTTCTCCTGAAGGTCGCGTCTATGCCGTAATCCCGGGTGTTGCGATCAGCGCCGACGGGCAAAACCGACACGCCTTTATCCAGACCATAGACGGGAATACGCTGGAAACCCACTACATCACCTTTCCTTTCAAGGATTTCTCTTTCGGAAAAGACCGATTTTTCGTCGCCATTGGGGACAATCGGTTTTCACTGGATGGAATCGAGCTCAATCTCGAGGATGCCGGTTTCAGATGCGAAGCTCATTGCTCCTACAAGGCAGTTCGCGGTCTTCCTTTCTCGCTCTTGAATCCGAACGCCATGGGTTGGTACTCCTTTGTACCCCGCATGGAATGCTATCATGGTCTTGTGAGCATGGATCACTCGTTGCGGGGAAGATTCGAGGTAAACGGTGAAAGCATCAGTCTTGACGGCGGGAGG
>CAZHXC010000688.1:0-1512 GCA_964536145.1 uncultured Spirochaetales bacterium
TGGACGTTGGCCCTATCAGCGAAAAACCACTGGGGATCGTCGATGTCCGCGAGCACGCGGACGTTGAAAAGGCGGTCAAGTTTGCCCATGAGAACGGCATTCCCATCACCGCACGCGGGGCCGGCAGTGGTCTCCCCGGACAATCGGTAGGCTCCGGTATCATACTGGATATGCGTTCGTTCGACCACAAGGAGATCATCGGAGATCATCCGAACGGTGGAAAAATCGTCTATTCACAGGCTGGGGTCATCTGTACCGAGATGAATCTCTACCTGAAAGACTACGGTGTTTTTCTGGCCTCATACCCGGCGTCCCAGGATATGGCCACCATCGGCGGTATGATTGCCAACAACGCGTCAGGGGCAAACTCGTGTAAGCTCGGTACCACCATGCACCAGGTGCTGGATCTACATGTGGTGCTGTCGGACGGAACCGGTATCTGGACTTCCGAGATCGATTCAAACGCTGAACCGTGGAGCAAGATTGTCGAAAAGATCAAAGAGAATGCGGATACTATTGAGAAGAACTTCCCGAAGGTTCCCAAGAACTCTTCCGGCTACAACGCCTTTGATATTCTTCATCAGATTGAAAAGGGCGTTCCGGTGGACTGGTCGAGGCTCTTCGCACACTCTGAAGGAACCTTAGGTGTCATCACTGAAGCAAAACTGCGAGCTGTGCCGCTGCCCACGCAGAAGGCAACAAGCATCGTGTACTTCACTGATCTTCCCAAGGCGTGCAGTGCAATTCCAAAGATCTACGATCTCGCTCCTTCCTGTTTCGACACAGCGGTCACAAACAACCTCTATCTCATTCGCCAGACCTATCCGCAGCTCGAAATCCCGGAAGAGGCAAAGATCATGTACATCATCGAGTTTGATGACCTGGTGGTGGAAGCCGATCCAAACGATCCTGCGGGACGCATCGGAAAAGTCAGCATCATGGAAAAGGAGAAAGCGGCCAAGCTTATCGAAAAACAGGCGCACGACCTGAAGGAACTGTTGGAAACTCAATACGCGGATTATATCCTCGGGTTTGGCGTAGCCACCGACCCGAAGCAGCAGGATGCGTTCTGGCTCGGCAGGAGAAGCGCGCTTCAAGTACTGTACGCCTACGATCCGAACAAAAAACCGCTTCCCATGATCGAGTGTGTCGTGGTTCCTCGGGACGAGCAGAAACTCCTCGATTTCATCAACTATATGGAGGAGGTCTTTGCAGAGGAAGACGTCGTTGCCGGTACACACGGCCACGCGGGTGACTGCAACTTTCACATTTACCTCCTCCTCAACCTGAGCGAGGCGGAAGACCGGAGAAAACTGATCCAGGTGATGACGAAAATCACCCGGAAGGTCACCGAGCTCGGCGGGAGCATGAGCGGTGAGCATGCCGACGGGAGAACCCGCGGTCTGATCCTGCCATACGTATTCAGCAAGGAGCTCTTTGACGTCTTTGTCGACATAAAGAACACCATGGACCCGGCGGGCACTTTGCATCCGGGAGTAAAAATTATCCCCG
>CAZHXC010000689.1:0-1512 GCA_964536145.1 uncultured Spirochaetales bacterium
GATTCGACAGAAGGATCCTGGTGTAGAGGTTCTGAAAATTCAGGTTGCCCAAAGGAATGAGATAGTCGTTGCTGACAAACGAGAAAGCCGAAAACGCGAGCCCGATAATAAAAAAAGGTACAAAAAGCCTTGTCTTTGAAACGCCGGAAGCCTGTACCGCCAACAGCTCGTTGTCTGAAGATAACCTTCCTACCGCCATAAGCGCGCCTACGAGGGACGCAAACGGAAAGGTGATTGAGATTACCGACGGCAGCATATAGATGATGAGAAGCAGTACGTCGGACGGCGGCACTTTTTTGGCCAACACCTCTTCGGCGAGGATGAGAATATTGTTCATGAAGAAGATGAAGAAGAAAAAGAGAAAGGCTACTACGAACGAGAAGAAAAATTCTTTACCAACGTAAAACGATAGCGACCCGTATCGCCGCGCCATACTACGAGCCGGTCGAGCCGAACCCGCCTTCGCCCCGGGTAGATGAATCGAGCGAATCTACCGCGTCGTAGCTAACCTGTATGACGGGCGAAATCACGATTTGAGCAATCCGGTCACCCGGTTCGATCGTGTACGGTTCGGACCCAAGATTCACGAGTATTACTCTTACCTCACCCCGGTAATCCGAATCTATTGTACCGGGTGTGTTTAACACGGTCACACCGTGTTTCGATGCGAGTCCTGAGCGCGGCCTCACCTGCCCTTCATAACCGCTCGGGATCTGGAGCCTGAGTCCGGTAGGTACCATGCGCCTCTCCCCCGGGGCAAGCGTCAACTTCTCCTCCATACATGCTGCGAGATCCGCTCCCGCACTCCCTGAGGATGCATATTCCGGGAGGGATCCGCCTGCTGAAACTGTCGCACGTACCGTAAGATTCAACTTACAACCTATCTGCGGTCCGGTCCTCTGCCGCCGCCTGCGCTGCTTCTGTCCCGTTCACCGTGTGAACCGCCTCTATCGCGGTCACTCCGGCCGGATTGGTCACGCCTACCTTCAGGTTTTGACTGCCTTTCGCCGTCCGGATCGATGGCATCTATGTAGCTCAAGTTCATCCTGCCCATTCTGTCGATCTCGATCAGTTTGACCGGAATCTGCTGCCCGACCTTGAGGACGTCTTCCACCGAGTTCACGCGTTCACGCGAGAGTTTTGAAATGTGACAAAGACCCTCTTTTCCCGGAAGGAATTCTATAAACGCACCAAACTCCATGATCTTCTTCACAGTACCATTGTAAACCCTGCCAACTTCCGGTTCCTCGATGATTCCACGTATCATCTCTTCGGCGGCTTTGGCGGATTCGGTGTTTTTCCCAAAGATGAGAACCTTTCCGTCATCGTCTATGTTGACCGAAGCACCTGAGCTCTCGGAGACAGCCTTGATGTGTTTTCCACCGGGCCCGATTATTGCACCGATTTTCTCCTGGTCAACCATGAAGCTGACAATGCGTGGTGCCCATTCGGAAACTTCACCGGCGGGCTCTGCGATAAGCTCGTTCATGATTCCCAGGATATGCAGTCTGC
>CAZHXC010000690.1:0-1503 GCA_964536145.1 uncultured Spirochaetales bacterium
ATCGTCACTGTAGGCGAGGAGCCGCCACACGGGAATACCGGTGTAAATCCCGGCCCTGTTCTTTCTCTCGAAATCGACGGTTTTCTTATGGCAACTGACACCGGATTGCATGGTCTGTCTGTCGACTTCAACTTCCATGAGCCCGGTCATGAGCAGTGAAAACTCTTTGTACTCCTCACCGGATACCACAATACGTTCGATCATCCGCACCGAGCTATGCCCGGGAATATCCGGCGTACCGGGACCAATTTTTATGGTCCTGAAGGGACCCGGGTCCACCGGCAAGTATTCGCCATCCTGTTTGAAAGCGATGATCCAAAAACCTTCGGAATCGTCGAGCACCTCTTCACCGGAATAACTCATCTCATAGCCGTCCAGGGCCACCATGGTAACCGTATTGTCGGGGGAAAGCGGAAAGTAAGCTTTGACAAAATCGGCAAATCGTACACCGCCCCAGATGCCTGTTATCGTAGTTCCCGCGGAGGTGGTGTAGCTCCCGGGTCCTTCAACGTAGTAGGCGCTCTTCTCGAGCTCTGGAATCGGGAAAGCTTCCTCCATCTCGTTCACCTGAAGAATGAGCTCGTGCTCAAAGACCGCCCCGGTCATCGTGTCATCCACACCGAGGGTTATTTCAACAAGGTCGCCGACCCAGGCGCTTCGCGGAAGCTCACCCACCAGCCGTGGTGTTATCGGTTCACCGTTGTCCCTGATTGCGAGAAGCAGGGCGTGCGGATCGACTTCGGCGGTATCAAATGTCGCCGAATAGCCGTCCGCGGCGGTAAGTGTTATCTCGTATCCCCGTACCCAGAGATCAATATCGAACTCATAGGGATGGGACGAATCCTCTCCGTCCACCATCGCCACAACATGGCTGAATGGAATTCCTTCGTACTTGTGCTCAGCGCCTTTGACCTCGAGAAACATCTCGCTGTCATGCACGCTGTGCCCCATGGAGCTCACAATCTCCGGGTAGGTCATCGAGTTCGCCCCGAATCCTGTTACCACAACTTCCCAGTCATCTAAGTTCTCGGCCGCCACTGCCGTTGCGCAAAGCACCATAACGACCAGAACGGCGATCATTCTTTTTCTACTCACTTTCATCTCATCCTCCTCTTGCAGCCAGTTGACCGTCAACGACGGCCTGCCCCTGCTCGAGGGCCTCTCTGACTTCCATTTGCCCGGAAAACACCAGGCGGAGCAGTTTCCACATCGTATTTTTGAACAGCGCATATGCCTGATCCGGCGGAAGCGGCGTCCCCCGTTTGGCGCTTATCCGCAAGGCCTCGGAATACTCGAGAAGGCGGCTGAGCTCTTCCCACACGTCCGTCCTCACGGGCAGCTTTGAAAGCGCTTGAGTAAACCGGATTTGGACGCCGGGGCTCGAGAGGTATTGGATTAGCCTTCTCGCGAGTATGGGATTTCTCGCCTTTCTGGGGATGGCGAAAGCCTTGTAATCGAGCACCGGGGCCACCGGCTTGCCCGACGGATGAAGCGGATAGGGCG
>CAZHXC010000691.1:0-1500 GCA_964536145.1 uncultured Spirochaetales bacterium
GAGGAGATCGGCGAGTAGAACCGGGCCGGTTAGCCGGGGTCAGGCGCAGCGGGGCGCACGCGGTCAGCCGAGCCGCAGCACATTCGTGATGCAGCGTGGTATCTCGTCGCGGTGATGAGTGACGTAGAGGACCTGCGTCGGCGTAGAAAACCCGACGTGGTCCACCATGGCAAGCACCCGCTTCCTGTTAGCCGGGTCGAGCCCCTGGCACGGCTCGTCTAAGGCGAGAATGTCGGGACTCTTTACCAATGCACGCACGATTATCACGAGCCGCCGTTCTCCGTATGAGAGCCGGCTGAAGATACGGTCCTGCAGCGCCGCGATCCCCAGCCGTTCGATCCAATCCGCCGCCGCAGCCTCCTGCTCGGGCTTGGGTGTTCTGTAGAGTCCGGTCGAGTCGAAAAAACCGGACACAACGACATCGAATACCCGCATCGCCAGGCTGTAGCCGGCCTGCAGATGCGGCGAAACGAGCCCGATACGCTCCTTGATGTCCCAGATTGTCTCGCCGCTGCCGCGTTTCCTTCCAAAGAGCCATATATCGTTGGCGTAGGCCTGGGGATTATCGGCATATACCAGGCTCAGGAGCGTTGTCTTGCCCGATCCGTTCGGACCGAGTATCGCCCAGTTCTCGTCCTTCCGCACTCTCAGGTCAACAGATTCGAGCGCCACGGTTTGACCGTACCGCACAGTCACATCCCTAAACTCGATAGTTGATTCTTCCGGCGAGCTTCCGGCGTCTCGACCTTTGGCGGTCATTTTTTCCAGAACACTTTCGCGAACCTCAGGGGAGATATCATCGACTTCCTGACCGTAGAGCATCTCGAAGGTATCGTCGGTCAGCACATCGGACCTTGGGCCTTGTGCGACCGCCCGGCACTCCTTTACGCAAAGCACGTGAGTGATTTCTTTGATGATCTCGTCTTCCCTGTGTGTGATGAGAACGAGGTGAAGACCGCTTGTGATAAGCTCGCTCAGAATTGATGCCAGGAGCAAGCGGGAAGCTTCATCCAGGCCGTCAAAGGGCTCATCAAGGATCAGTATCTCAGGTTTTCTCATGAGCGCCCTTGCAATGAGGGTCTTTCGTGTTTCGCCGTTGGAAAGAACACGCAACGGCCGGTCGATGATCTCGCCTATTCCAAGTTGACCGATCACCCGTTCAAACTGAACCGGATCCGGCGAGGGAAGCCCCTCCTGTATGGTCTGAGCCGCGGTTGTTCCCTCACTTCCGGAAGCGAAACGGCTCAGATCGCGGCTTTCCTCCCGGGCGATAAGCCGCCGGTGCAGCTCAAATGAAACGAATGCTATGCCGCCATATCCGTTCCTTCCCACATGCCGAGCGATGTGCCCGGAGGTGCAGGGAAGCTCGCCGCATATTGCTCGCGCCAGGGCGGTTTTGCCCGATGCGTTTGGTCCGAGTATCGCCCACTGCTCGCCCGCATGTATCCTCCAGCTTGTCTCCGGAAAGACCAGGCGGTCCTGTAAACGCACGGTGATGTT